>JBGSOQ010000006.1:0-2494 GCA_041739035.1 Ignavibacteriaceae bacterium
GGCGAACTTCTGGGCTGCCTCCTGTGCTTCTATGACTCCAATTGCAGCACTTACTGATTTTCCCCACAGACCTTCAATAACCTCACCAAACTGGTTTTTAACAATTTTTTCAAAAGATTTACCGGTGGCTGTTTTGCCAACGTTATTTTTAAGTTCTTCAGGGTTGCTGCTGGTAATTATTTCCCTTAATGCATTACCATTATCCACTATCTCGGTTGCGACTTTTTGAGCTCCTGAAGCCTTCCCACTGGTAACTATTGTTAGCCCCGACTTTAAGAACACATCCCATAATGATTTCACGATTTCTTCTCTGGCCTTTTCAAACTCTTTCGAGCCGGCAATTCGTTTTAACTCATCATTTGCCTCAAGGAGGTTTTTCATTGCGGCCTGCTTCTGTCTTTCAAGAGCTGCAACTGTTTCATCATCGCAGTTTACGACCTCAACCTCAACGGGTGGACCTGCTGTTCCACCACATTTGGTGGTTGCCTGCACAGTGGTTCTCCCTGCATGTATGCCCTGAAGTACTACCACATCACCAAGTCCTACAGCGCTCAAAACTCCGGGGTCAGCCGCTGAAAACGCAAGGAGATCTGTGGCTTCCTTTGGCTGTGCTTCAACAGAGACCTTTAATATTCCTTCGAGCTTTTTCCCATCACCGTCGAAGAGGGGAATCTGAGGTACAGCCTGTCCTCCATTGTATGATTCTACTTTAACACATGCCGCTTCCATTGAAGCTGTGGTTGTTTTACCATCGGGACTCGTATATTCAACATATAGCTTTCCGCGACCCGGAGTAGAACCTTGAAGCGTTGCTGAGGCGCCATCGGACTCTACTGTCATGATTTCCTGAGGTTCGGCCCAGAACCGGTAAGTTCCGCCTTCAGTACTGGCTTTGGCGGTTACCTGGCCTTTTTCACTTACACCAAGCTCAGAGCAGCCGCTCAGTGCAACTTGGGGTTTTCGCAAAAAACCCAGAGGCGCAAGGTTAATCACAACTTCTATTTGTCTCTCATATTCACTATAATAGCTCTTGAGGTAGCGTTTACCTGAAGTTTGGATGGTAAATATTTTATCCGTGGGGTCGAGCATAAATTCGTCAAACTCATGATAGTTTTTTATCAGCAATGGTTCGTATAATTCTTCATCAGACTTGCGGCTGGGATCGACTTTTGCCAAAACACCAATAGATAATGGCTCATTTACCGGAACCAACTTTTCCTCCTCATCATCCCATCTTAGCCATTCGCCTTCGCCATAGGCATGCTCACGTAATTTATACAATGGTGTACCGATGTCAAATTGCATCTCATAGCTCGGCACCAGAGGTCCAAGCTGCCCCGAAGGAGCTATATAGGCTATGATATTCAGATTTAGTATATCAACACTGTTCTCACCTGATGCTGAGAAACGTTCTGTTTGTAAATATTTTTCCTGGCTGTTGCCATTTTTTTTATTAACCCATTTTAATCCATTTGATGTTCTGGTAGCTTGTACATTAAACGGATACTGTTTTAAGGGGGGAGTATTTGAATAATTAGCTCGAAGAACTGAATTATCTGAAGAGCATGTGAAAACCGGGCAATTGGTCGAGGGATTACATTCTGTCATTCTTGTTGCCGGATTTTTGAGGTACCGATCAACACGATCCCGAAAAATCTTACCATTTACCTGGCCCCGTATCACAGTGGTTGTGGTAGTCATATCCTTATGATCGTTTTTTGTCGGGGAATATGTTGATTCGGTTATGGTAATTGTAAATTCACCATCGATGTATTGAGCAGTCAGTGTGGCAGGCATTAAAATGAGTATAAATGCCAGCAATAATTGAATGTGTAAGCTTTTGTAAGTCATAATCTTTTTATTACTGATTTCAAACTTCCGGAATTGAGTACTTAGTAATTTATTTTCGATCAATCAAAACTCCCATTTTTTCAATTGGCAGGTTGTTATAAAATAATCCCCCGAAGTCAGTTAGTCCGCCATTTCGCTGTTTGAATTCTTCCAATTCCTGTATGGTGGCCGACCTGTATTGTAGTGTCATAAACTGAACGGCTGTAACCGGCAGTGAACGATCCCAGCATTCCTGGTTAAACCGCACTACGGCTACTCCATCGCCACGGGCATTAATCCCCGAAACGCCATACTGCTCTCCAGAACCTGAAAATGCCGGACTATTCAGTTCTTCGTCAGTAAAGTTTTCATATTCCTTTTTTATTTCATCATAAACAGTTGTAGCTGGCACCTGCCCGGGATCGGGCGTAAAGTTCATTTTGGCCCATGTCGCAAGCATTTTCTCCTGAATGACACGGTCTATCTCTTTTTTTACTTTGTAGTATTCCAACCGGGCTTCCATAATTTCTTTGACTGTTACCGGAATCCAGATTTCAGGGCTATCGGGATTAAAAACGAGTAAAGCACCTTTAAACCAGGTTCCGGGACCAGGAGCATATAATCTCACACCCGGGGCAATTTCCTTGATTATTGGGTATGTGGT
>JBGSOQ010000039.1:0-7747 GCA_041739035.1 Ignavibacteriaceae bacterium
GGACAGGTAATTGTAATTATAAAATTAATTTTTAGACAGCTCTTAAATAATTTTTTATTAATTAGAGGTAACAGCAAATGAAATTATCAGATTTCAAGTATAACTTGCCCAAAAACCAGATAGCTAAATATCCGGCTTCGCCAAGAGATAAAGCGCGGCTAATGGTTGTTAACAGAGAAACGCAGGAGATTGAATCGAAAAAATTTTCCGATGTCATTGATTACATGCAAAAGGGAGATGTAATGGTGGTTAATGAAACAAGGGTGTTTCAGGCCAGGCTTTTTGGGAAGAAAGAAAAAACCAATGCTAAGATTGAGGTTTTTCTTCTGCGTGAGCTAAATGCCGATGAATTTATTTGGGATGTTATTGTTGATCCGGCTAGGAAAGTACGAATAGGTAACAAGATCTATTTTAACGATAAGCTTTGGTGCGAAGTTATTGATAATACGACTTCACGCGGAAGAACAGTTAGATTTAATCAGCCAGGAAATATTTACAGGGCAGTTGAAAAGATCGGCGTTACTCCTCTTCCCCCATATATTAAAAGGGAGGCGGAAAAATCGGACAAGGATAATTATCAGACAGTTTATGCAAAAGTTGATGGAGCTGTTGCTGCACCAACTGCAGGCTTACATTTCACACCCAAGCTGCTCAGCAAAATTGAGAAAAAGGGCGTTCACATAATTCCTGTGGTATTACATATTGGGCTGGGTTCATTCCGTCCTGTTGAGGTTGAAGATCTAACAAAGCATAAAATGGATTCTGAGTTTTTTGAGATTTCAGCCAAGTCTTCCGAGCAAATTAATAAGGCAATATTGAATAAACATAATGTTTTTGTTGTGGGAACGAGCGCGGCAAGAGCAGTAGAAACAAGCGTTACTGCCGATGGACTAGTTAAGCCGAATCGTGGATGGACGGATAAGTTCATCTATCCTCCTTACGATTTTAAAGTGGTCGATAGACTGATAACCAATTTTCATTATCCTGAATCGACTTTACTTATGCTTGTTGCCGCATTTGCGGGTTTGGACTTGACTATGAAAGCTTATAAACGAGCATTAAAAGAACACTATAAGCTGTTAAGCTACGGCGACGCAATGCTTCTTTTATGAAAACCTTTGCAATTATTCCTGCAGCAGGGAAAGGTAAGCGCAGCGGACAATCAATGCCGAAGCAATACTTGAAGTTTAAAGGTAAAGAGCTTATTGCGCACACTCTAGAAATATTTCAAAAGAATAAGTTAATTGATGAAATAATTGTTGCTGCACATCCCGATTATTATGCTCTCCTAGAAAAAATTAAGAAGAAATATAAGCTGGCTAAAATCAGTAAAATTGTTAAAGGCGGGAAAGAAAGACAAGATTCGGTATATAATGCATTGCTTGCTATTGATGCGGATAAGAATGATTTGGTGGCCGTTCATGATGCTGCGCGACCGCTTCTTCAGCAAAAAATACTTACTGATGCAATTTTAACAGCCCGTAAAAAAGGTAATGCCCTTGTTTGTATTAAAGCAAAGGATACTTTGGTGAAGGGCACAGATATTGTTGAAACTTATATTGACCGGGAGAATGTTTTTTATGTTCAGACTCCGCAGGTTTTTAGATATAAAGATTTAATGAGAGGTATGGAAACGGCGTATGCTTCAGATTTTTATGCAACCGATGAATCAATGCTGATTAAAAATTTAGGTTTAAGAATTAATATTGTTGAAGGTTCATTAAGCAATTTTAAAGTTACTACTAAGGATGACTTAGATTTTTTAAAAAAATGCTTAAAATCCAATTGATCGGAATCCTTCACTTAAATTTTGTATCTAATTAGTTGATTATTCGTCTGTTTTACGCCAAAATTCAACTGAAGTATATTTTCAATTGTGTTTTTAACGTAATCTTCTTACTTTTTCACAACATATAATTAAGGTTTATCAAATAAATGTTTCTTTTAACGACCATAATAATTCTATCATACCTAATCGGCTCCATACCGACAAGCATAATTATAACGAAAGCTGCAAAAGGAATAGACATTCGTGAACACGGAAGCGGTAATGCAGGTGGTACAAATGTTATGCGCGTTCTTGGCTGGAAGCATGGGCTTTTGGTTATCTTATTAGATGCTCTGAAAGGCGTTCTCGCTGTGATTATTGTTGCAAGATTACATTATGGTTCAATGCCTTTTGAAAATGCAACACCATTTGATGATTTCACTCTTGTTCAAATTATCGCAGGAATTTCCGCTGTTATCGGACATATATGGACAGTGTTTGCCGGATTCAAAGGCGGAAAAGGAATTGCTACTGCTTTAGGTATGCTTTTAATGATTGTTACAATTGATATGCTAATTGCAATTGGAGTTTTTATTCTTGTCGTAACTTTCTCACGATATGTTTCACTAGGCTCACTTGCCGGAGCTGTTGCAGTTCCATTAACTTTGATCGTCCGTGAGAACATTTTTCACGTTGATATCCCAAATTATAATACACTTCTTCCCTTTTTAATTTTAGTATCTCTGCTGGTCATATTCACACATAGAAAGAATGTAATCCGTTTATTAAACGGAAGCGAAAGTAAAATTAGTTTTTCTAAGAAGAAATAAAATCTTTATCAGATGAACATCTCGGTGCTTGGTGCAGGTGGTTGGGGAACAACTCTTGCAATAATTCTGCACTACAACGGCCACAAAGTTACTCTCTGGGAATTTAAAAAAGACTACGTCAAACTTTTAAATAAGAAAAAAGTTAATGAAATTTATCTCCCCGGAATAAAAATTCCGGATGAGATTGTTATAACGCACGACTTTGACGAATCAACTGCAAAGATGAACTTGATCATACTTGCTGTTCCCTCCCAATTTTTAAGAGGTGTAATTAATAAAACAAAGTATTCCGATATAAAAAATTCTATACTCGTCAGCGTTGCTAAAGGAATTGAGAATAAATCTTTGATGACAATGTCCAAAATGTTAAAAGATGAATTCCCAGAATTGGATGATTCTCAAATTGGTGTTCTTTCGGGTCCAAGTCACGCCGAAGAAGTAAGCAGAAGAATTCCCACTGCAGTCGTTGCCGCATCAAAAAACATTGACACTTCAAGAACAATTCAATCGTCATTTATGACTTCATATTTCAGAGTTTATTCTTCAAAGGATATACTCGGTGTTGAATTAGGCGGAGCATTTAAAAACGTTATTGCAATAGGTGCAGGGATTATTGAAGGCGCAAAGTTTGGTGATAACACAAAAGCTGCCATTATGACTCGCGGCATTGCAGAAATTTCTCGCCTTGGAATTGCATTGGGAGCTGAACCGGAAACTTTTGCGGGTCTTTCTGGAATGGGTGATTTGATTGTTACTTGTATGAGTAAACATAGTCGTAATAGATTTGTTGGTGAACAAATCGGCGCCGGGAAAAAGCTTAAGGAAGTTCTGAAATCAATGGATATGGTTGCTGAAGGTGTTGAAACTTCAAGATCCGCATCACAGTTATCAAAAAAACTCAATGTGGAAACACCAATAACCAATGAAGTTTATAAAATTTTGTTCGAGGATAAAGATCCAGTAAAAGCAACCAACGATTTAATGACCCGTGATATGAAGATGGAAGGTCAATAAAATTCAATAATTAAACCATCGAATCGGAAGAACTTCAATGAATACCGCATTTGCAAACACCACATCAAAAACCATAATTAATACTTAGAACCATTAGTCCAGTCCAATTAAGTTTTTACTGTATTCTAATCATTGTAATTACTTTTTGCTTGCTTTATTTTTAACTATGAACATGCAAGAAAATAGTAATCCTATCTACCAGTCAATTCAATACCTAAAATCTATAGGGCCAAAGCGAGCGGAGTCCTTCCGAAAAATTGGAATAGAAACAATACGCGATTTGCTCTATTATTTTCCAACACGTCACTTAGATAGAACAACAACTTTGTCAGCTGCTAAGGGGTATGGTTATTTAATGAATGGATATGATGGCGAGCTCACGATCATCGGTAAGGTCGAAGATAAAGAGAAAAGAAGTTTTCATAGAAAAGAAATTCTAAAAATACAGTTTCGTGATTCATCAGGATATTTTGAATGTGTTTGGTTTCATGGAATTAAATATATTTTTGAAATTTTTAATGTTGGAGATATTTTTGCTGTTTCAGGAAAAGCATCACTTTCAAAATATGGTAATCTTCAATTTACCCATCCCGATTTTGATCGAATTACAGAAGATGAATCCCTTAGTTTCCTAAATACGGGGAAAATCATACCTTTTTATCGAATACCGAAAGAGCTTAAAAGTACGAACCTCGGTGATCTAAGTCTTAGAAAAATTCTTAACAATACTGTTGAAAAATATGTTAAGTATCTCGATGAAAGTATTCCGAAAACAACATTAGAAGATCATAAGCTACTAAATATAGTTGAGGCAGTAAGGAATTTTCATTTCCCGGAGACTCAAGAGAAACTAACGCTTGCAACAAAGCGATTTAAGTTCGAAGAAGCTTTCTACCTGGAAATATTGGTTGCTTTGCGCAAACAGAACTATAAACTAAAACTTGCAAGTTATCCTTTTGAAATAAAAACTAAATTAGTTTCAGACTTTCTAAAAACTCTCCCCTTTAAGCTTACCAATGCCCAATTAAAAGTTCTGAGCGAAATCAAAGCAGATTTAATGCGGCCATCCCCAATGAACAGATTGTTACAGGGGGATGTTGGAAGCGGTAAGACGATCGTTGCATTAATTGCAATGTTAATCGCCGTTGATAATGGTTATCAGTCTGCACTTATGGTTCCAACAGAAATACTTGCAGACCAGCATGCCAAGAATATTTCTAACATGATAAAAAAACTTCTTGAAGTTCATAAAAACCGAGAAATAAAAGTTGCGCTTCTTATTGGGGGACAAAAAAAATCCGCAAGAGAAAATAGACTTGAAAGTGTTGAGCTTCAGGAAGCAGATATAATTATTGGAACACATGCTTTGTTCGAAGAAAAAGTTAATTTCAAGAACCTGGGACTAATTGTAATTGATGAGCAGCATAGATTTGGAGTTGCTCAGAGAGCAAGATTACTTGCAAAAGGTAAAACACCGCACGTTTTGATTATGAGTGCAACCCCCATTCCGCGAACTTTATCAATGACTGTTTATGGCGATCTTGATAATTCTACAATAGACGAAATGCCGAAAAACAGAATTCCAATTAAAACACTTCTTCGTGGGGATAGCAAATTAAACGATATCTATAAATTTATTCGTGATAAGAAAAAAGATGGATACCAATCCTTTATTGTCTATCCTCTTGTTGAAGAATCAGAAAAGCTTGAGCTCAAAGCCGCCGAAACATATTTCAACAAGCTCTCAAACAATTCTCTTGCTGATTTGAGTGTGGGATTGCTTCATGGCAGAATGACCTGGCAAGAGAAAGAGAAAGTAATGTATCTGTTTCTGGATAAAAAATTCGATGTGCTTGTCGCTACTACAGTTATTGAAGTTGGCATTGATATTCCTGATGCAAACATTATTATTATAAATGACGCTCACCGTTTTGGATTATCACAGCTTCATCAACTTAGGGGACGGGTTGGAAGAAGCGGTAAGCAGGCATACTGTGTTTTAGTAACAAAAGATGAATTTGCAACAAATGAAAAACTGAAACTAGAAACAGAATATCTATCCCCTGCTCAGTTAGACAAGTATAAATCCGCAGTTCGGCTTCAAACTATGGTAAAATACTTAGATGGATTTAAAATTGCTGAGATTGACTTAAAGCTGCGTGGGCCAGGAGATATATTCGGCACAAAACAAAGTGGTTTTCCTGAATTGAAGCATGTTGATATAATTAATGATACGGAAATTATTATCAATGCAAAGAAAGTTGCCTTTAATATTATTGAAACCGATCCGCATCTTGAGCGTCAAACTAATCAACTCATAAAAAATAATTTGCTGAAGCATTATCGAAGTAATTTAAAGTATGCAAACATAGCATGACCTACTTTAAATTTTTATTCCCACTCATATGATTTTTTTTTGCTGCAAGAAAATATTTTTGTTGCTTATAAATATTTTTTAAATCAAATTTAGATAGACAATAAAAATTTTCTTTCTCGATTTTTTTTTCTGAGTGTTTTGAATTACTAGATGATTGGGCGTTGACTCTTTTTTAATAAATTTTTATTGTATTCTTTTTTTTAATAGTTATATTTGCAAGAAAAATTTTAAAGGAGAATTTTTTATTATATCTTTTTTCGGTGATGTTCGGTTGAACGTTGCTCTTACATATAATGTCAAACCAGAAAGTGGTTCTTTCACCGAAGAAGTGTCTTCTTTCCAAAATAATTCCAACACCCAGCTTCAAAAGTCCGTCGATACATTTGCAGAGTGGGATACATGGGAAACCATTAACGCCGTAAAAAGTGCAATTGAAACCCTCCACACTGTTGAATTGATAGAAGCCGATCATAATGCATACAATAAATTAAAAGAATCCAGCTGCAATATTGTTTTTAATATCGCTGAAGGTTTTAGCGGACTCAGCCGCGAAGCACAAATTCCTGCCATTTTAGATATGCTAAATATTCCTTACACCGGTTCTGATCCTTTGACTTTATCAATTTGTTTGGATAAAGCCCGGACAAAGGAAATTTTATCTTATTACAAGATCCCAAATGCTAAATTTTTGATGGCTGACCAACTTGAACAACTAACTGAACTTACCTTAGGATATCCTCTTATTGTAAAACCAATCGGCGAGGGCTCGAGCAAAGGAATATATTCATCTTCATTTGTAAGCAATAGAAAAGAATTAGTTGCCGAGGTTAAAAGAATATTAAATGAATATGGCCAGCCTGCTTTAATTGAAGAATTTTTACCCGGAAAAGAATTTACCGTTGCAATTATCGGAAATTATGGGGAGGCGGAGGTTTTACCTATTGTTGAAATAAGTTATAGGGATTTTCCGGAAAATTTTGTTCCTATCTACTCTTATGAAGCAAAATGGATTTTAGATACGCGTGAAAAACCCTTAAATGTTTTTAGTTGCCCTGCCAAAATTGATTTGGCTCTTGAAAAGAAAATTAGAGAAACTGCGTTAAATACTTATAAGGTTCTCCGCTGTAAAGATTGGTCTCGAATTGATTTGCGCCTTGATAAAAATAATATACCAAATATTATTGAAGTTAATCCGCTTCCGGGAATTCTTCCTAACCCGGAAGATAATTCTTGTTTTCCTAAAGCAGCCCGAACGAATGGTTTGAATTATAATGAAATGATAAACAAAGTTCTCTATGTTGCAGCAAAAAGATATAATCTGATATGAAAGACCATTCAAAAATATTGATTTGTTATAATTCACCTGTTAGTGTGTTTTCAATTTACAACGGAAAGCCCGCAAATGAACAATCCGAAATGAATGATCTTTCCGAAAGCGCATTTAGTAAAGAGATTAACTCAATTAAAAAGTCATTGCAAGAGTATTTTACAGATGTAAAGACTTTTGCAATAGATAGCAATGTAGAAAGAATTGTTGCGAGGATAAATCAATATTCTCCTGATGTAATTCTAAATTTTGTTGAATCAGTTGATGGAATTTCTACTTATGAGTCATGTATGGCAGGTCTTTTTGAACTTTTAAAAGTAGAATTTACAGGAAATCTGCCGCTATGTCTTGGTAACTGTCTTAATAAATGGAGAGCCAAAGACATTTTGCGGGCAAATAATATCAATACACCCAAAGCTGTGGTGATTGGT
>JBGSOQ010000092.1:0-2736 GCA_041739035.1 Ignavibacteriaceae bacterium
TCATCAAAAAGAGATAAATCCCCGGTTTCCATATAATGATGAATCATTAAAAAAGGAAGCCATAAAAGATCGTCAGTCATCTTTGTTGGTAATCCGGTATCAGTTATCGGATGCCACCAATGTAAAACTGTTCCGTCCTCAAACTGATGCTTTGCATGCAGCCGGATTTGATTTTCAGTATACTTAGGATCAATTGGTAAAAATACTAAGCTGTCTTGCAGTTGATCTCTAAAACCTAATGCCCCGCTCTGCTGATAGTACGCCGTTCGTCCCCACATTCTGCCGGAGATTGCTTGATATCTTAACCACTTATTAACCAATAGGTTCATACTTTCATTTGGAGTATCAATTTCTAATGTTCCTAAGATGCCATTCCATTTTTTCTTTACCTTTTCTAAAGCAGATTCAATTTGAGCCGATGATTTATACTTCTGAATGACTTTCTTTGCATCCGATTTCTCATCCACAAGCCCTAAGTAGAACGCAACTTCATCTGATTTGTTCTTCTTTACTTTCAGATCAATTTTAATGCATCCAATCGGATCAATCCACTTGCCTGTTTGCTTTGAAAGTTTTTTCTTAGACAATGCAGAAGGATTAATTAAATCTCCGTATTGTCCAACAAAAAACTCTTTGTCAGATTCGTAATCATTTATCTTAATATTGCAGCTTAAAAAGCCGTAGTGTTGATAATCAATATTCCAGTGCCCTCTATCGCCAAGAGGAATCTCCCACAATCTTTTTGTTGCGAGCATCATATTATCATTTTTACTAAACTCGGTTTCCAAAAATGAACGATGAAACTCACGATGATGATCTGCTGATGAACCAAGACACCATTCAAAATAAGTGAAGAGAGAAAGATCAACATCTTTACCTGATTGATTTGAAATTTTTAGATCCCAAATTTCAAGATTGTTATCAGCGGGAATGAATATTGTCAATTCTGATTTAATTCCTTTGTATTCAGATTCAAATACTGTGTATCCAATTCCGTGTTTGCATTTGAACTTATCTATCTTTCTTTTTACCGGTAAAAATGTTGGACTCCAAGACTTACCCGTCTTGTTATCTCTGATGTAGATATACTTTCCCCAATCGTCTTGAATAAGATCCTGATGCCATCTATTTATTCTATTGAATTCGGAATGAGTTTGCCAGCTAAATCCCCCGCCAGTTTGGGATATAACTAATCCGTAATCTCCATTTGAAATGACATTAACCCATGGTTTAGGCGTGAAGGGTGTTTTAATTATATATTCATTTCCGTCTTTTGAGAAATAACCATATTTAGTTTCAAATTTCTTTTTCAAGATGAGCTCGTATTTCAGTTTTAACAAAATTATTATTTAAAAAAGAATCAGCCGGCATAATTTCAACCGGCTGACTCAAGATCAAGGTTACATTAGTGGCAAAAAAATTACTTCATCAACATTAATTTTTTAGTTTCACTAAAGTTTCCGGCTTTAATTGTGTAGAAGTAAACACCGCTATTTAAATTATAGCCGTTGAAATTGACTTTGTGAACTCCAGCTTCAACTTGTCCATTTACCAAATCAGCTACTTCACTTCCAAGAACGTCATAGACCTTTAAGGTAACAAACGAATTCTCTGGAATTGAATAGGTAATAGCTGTTGTTGGATTGAATGGATTTGGATAATTCTGGCTTAACCCATAGGAAACTACTCTGATGACTTCAACAACTTTTGAGTAATCATATTTGCCGTTAAAGTCTAACTGTTTCAATCTGTAATAAACAGTACCGTTGAGCTCAGTATTATCTACATAGGTGTAACTCTGTGTTTCAGTTGTTGTACCATTTCCTTCAACAAAACCGATTGTATTTAAGTCACGGTTGTTGATACCTCTCTGAATTTCAAATCCACGATTGTTAGTCTCGGTAGCAGTCGACCATTGTAGTTGAACGCTGTTTCCAACTACTGAAGCTGTGAAGGAAGTTAATTCAACCGGTATAACATTAGAGGTAAATCGGATATAATCCATATAGTTCACACTTGCATGAGTTCTTGATCCGGCTTCCATATCAGGAATTAAAGTCAATGTTACACCCGTTTTGCCGATATCAGCTGTATAGTCAAATGTTAATTCTTCCCACTGATTTACTACCGTATTTGAATCAAAGTGATCAACATTAGGTGGTTCAAGTTTTAAATTAAATCTTGAAGTTACATCTTTATAAACTAATATTTTAACTATGCAGTTATTAGCAGTTATTTCCATATCGGGGAAATCAGTACAGTAAACACCTGCCCAAGGATCACCGTCAGCACCAACAACGATCTTAAGACAATTAGCAGATGTGTTTAAGCCACCTACACTTGGGTTAGCAACAACAGTATCAAGTCCACCCGTTCCAGCTGAAAAAAGATTCCAGACCCAGTTATTACCAACAGTCTCAAAATCTATTGTTTGTTGAGCAAACACAGTAACAGAGAACAGAAGCAAAGAAAGTACAAAAAGACGTTTCATGATGATCTCCTTTTGTTAATGAAATGTTTTGTTAATTAAGAAATTACGCAAACGCTAACACCAAGTTCTTAAACTAATTTCAATTTCAAGAACCGCCCTCGGTTATGAGTTAATTTAGCAAGAGAATGATATCGGATGAAAACGTTTACATTTCAATTTAATTTTTTTATTTTTATTTGTCAAGAAAATTCATCAAAAAAGTGAAATAATTTTGACCGATGAGATATAAATCACTTTAAATAGAC
>JBGSOQ010000129.1:0-8847 GCA_041739035.1 Ignavibacteriaceae bacterium
CTTCTGATAATTGTTCAACAAATTCATTGTAAAATAAAACCGGTAATGATGGCTGATCTACGAAATGATAAAGTATCCAATCACTCTGAGAAATATTTCTTAAGCCGCATTGTAATGATGTAAACATTCCGGCTTTGTAATAAGTATTTAGAATAAATTTTATTCTTGAAATTTCTGTTCCGTCAAGATATTCTTTTATTACCGCTTCAACTTTTTCTGATTCATGTCCGACTACAATGATTACTTCTTTACAAACGAGAAGTAATTTTTTAATTATCGAAACCGCAAAAGGAAACTCGTCGTAAAGCATCAGTGCTTTTGATGTCCCCATTCTTCCGGATAGTCCCGCACATAAGAGAAGTCCGGTGATGTTTGGCGCTATTTTACTTTTAGAATTCGTTTCCATTCTTCAGAAGAGTATGATTTAGGGGCTTCGTTCCAGTTAACAAGTGTTTGCTGATCTTTCAATCCGTTGCCTGTGAACATAAGAATTGATTTTGTATTGATTGAAATGGTTTTCGATTTTATAAGTTTAAGATATCCAGCAAAACTTGCGGCGGCAGCTGGTTCAATAAGCAAACCAAATTCTCTTGCAGATTTTTTTTGAGCGTCAATAATTTCAGAGTCGGTAACCGAAACTGCCAAACCATTTGTCTTTATCAAAGCATCCGCTGCCATGCACAAATTTCTTGGTGAACCGGCATGAATGCTGTCAGCAATTGTGTGAGCAGATTTGTAAATAAACTTTTTAGTTATGATGTAACGAACTAGAGCATTACTTCCGCTTGCTTGGACAGCAACTAACTTCGGTAATTCATTTATCCAACCTAATTGTTTTAATTCCCACAATCCTTTGTAAATCCCCGATATTATTACGCCATCGCCTACTGAAACGAAAATATAATCCGGCATTTTTCCTTTTAGGGAAATAAACATATCATAAGCCGAAGATTTTTTTCCTTCAATTGTTAATGGATTGTAAGCGGTATTTCGATTATACCATCCCTTAGCTTTCGAAATTTTCAAACAAAGATCGAATGCTTGATCATAATCGCCTTTAACTAAATAAATGTTGGCACCGAATGCTTGAATTTGAATTCTTTTTCCCAAAGGAATTTTTTCGGGAACAAAAATGTGAGATTTAATTCCAAGCCGTGCACAAATTCCAGCAAGCGAGGAGCCTGCATTCCCAGTAGATGCAGTGCTGATTTCTTTTATCCCTAATTGAAGTGCTTTTAATGCAACCAGTCCAGATGCTCGATCTTTAAATGATAAAGTTAGATTTCGTGTGTCATCAAAAATCAGAAGTTCATTGCCAAGAAATTCTGTTTTGATGAGAGGGGAAGAAACGGTTTTAATGTTATCTAATTGCGATTCGGTAATTCCTTTAATTGAAACTGAACCGCTTTTTAAAGAATAATCTAAAGGCCAAAGTTGTGGATAAAGCCAAAATTCACCAGGAGTGGGATTTAGAAAATACTTTTTGTCTATTTCTTTGCTAATTGATTTGTAGTCATAGATTATCTTAAGAACTCCAACAAGCGGTTTATTCTTTTCTGCTTTACCGCATTTGGGACAAAGGTAAAGCATCTCATCTTCAATTTGCTGTAATGAAAATTTCGATTTACAGGAAGAACATTTGTAATAATAATGATGCATTAAACGCTCTGTTTTTCAAATCATTTTTATAATCAGTTAGTCATTCCGAATTTATTTCGGAATCTTAAAAAGATGCTGTCCAAAGGACTCCTTCGGAGAAACAAGTTCAGCATGACGACGAAAACTCACATCGTTAGTGCCATAATTGCTTTTGCTGTATGAAGGCGATTTTCAGCTTCATCAAAAACAATTGAGATATTTGGATCATCAAGAATTTCATCAGTAACTTCATTTCCTCTATCAGCGGGAAGTGCATGCATCAGCTTAACATTTTTATCAGCAAGCTTAATTCTTTTTGCATCACAAATCCATGATTTATATCTTTCAAGATTTGCTTTCATCTCTTTTTTACATGCCTCTTCATTTTGCAGATAATGATTAACATCGTAATGCCCAAACCCGCCCCAATTTTTAGGAATAACTACTTGTGCACCTTCAAATGCCTCATCCATGTCATTTGTAAACTTAAGGCTGCTGCTGCCGGCTTTTGCATTTTGCTGAGCTTTCTCAACAATGTTTTTGCTTAACGGAAATTCTTTCGGATGTGCCACAGTAACATCAATTCCATAACGCGGGAAAAGTAAAATTTGTGTTTGCGGTACGCTCAAGGGTTTAGAGTGAGTTGTTGCATATGCCCAGGAAATAGTCACCTTTAATCCTTTTGGACTTTTATCAAAATGTTCAAAGATTGTCATCAAGTCTGCCAGTCCTTGAAACGGATGATAAACATCATCTTGAAGTGACATTACAGGACGCTTCGAGTATTGTGCCATCTCATCAATGTATTTTTTGCCAACTCCATAAAAACAATTTCTGCAAGCGATTCCGTGTCCCATGCGTGAGAGAATTATTGCAGTATCTTTTGCAACTTCGCCATGCGTTATTTGCATTTTGTCGGGAGTCAAATCATGTGCATGTCCGCCAAGCTGAGTCATTCCCGCTTCCATTGAGTTTCTTGTACGCGTTGATTGCTCAAAAAACATCATGAATAATGTTTTGTGCGGAAGAAGAAGTGTTGGCTCTTCCTTATAAAATTTTTCCTTCAGCTCGAATGAAGTTTTAAATACTATGTCAAGTTCTTCTTTTGTCCAATTATCTTCTGTTAAGAAGTGTTTACCTTTAAAATTGGATTCCATATTCTTTCCTTAATTTAATAGAACGAATATTGTTTTAAGATTTAAGATTTCCATAGGATACCGAGTTCTTTCCCAATTATAAATCCTTCTTCTATCTTTGATAAAAAATGTTTTAAGTCTTCATAAGATAGAAAACGGAATCTGTCTTTCATATGGAAGAAAGGATCTTTATTGATTTCTGTGTTATACTTACTCTCTCGGTCTCTCGGAGCCACAAGAAAAAAATTAGTTGAAAGATAACGGAGTTGATAAAGTCTCTGCATTCCAAGAGTAAAATTTGTAGTATGTTCGACTTCGAAAGCATAGATCGGAAAATCGTTTTCAAACCAGATGACATCAATCTCCTTAGCAGAGATTAATATTCTATCAGCTGTGAACTTTGGAATACTATCAAGTTTCATTAATTCCTTTAGCGTCTTATTTCCATATAATTGAGAAGAATCAACTGTATATGTGTCGTAGCCAAGGTAATTTCCCAGTTCAATTAACATTCCTTCAACCGTTGTATGTGTGAAATCAGTTTCGTTTGCATGAGTATTTTCAATTTCGTCTATTATTTGAAAGGTTGTTAATATATTATTTGTGATTGACGCCTGCTTACTTCGCAATTGAGCTTTGCGGTATATTTCAAAATACTTTGGAAAATCATTTGCGTTGGACTTATACTTATTTCTGATAAGTTCTGCCGTTTCTATACTAATTTTCAGTTGTTCGAACTTATTTAAATATTTTCCTTTAATCTCATCCCCAGAAATAGATTTTTCTCCCATCCCATTCAACCTAAATTCAAAATCCTGATCTATATAAATGAGGATTTTTAATTGATCATTCGGATACGTTATTGTACCTTGTACAAAGTTAACTAATGCTTTGAAAGGTATAATAAAAACATGTTCAATTCTAGCCTTTTTTATTAGTGACTGTTCAAAATCAGTCAAAGATGGAATAGCTAACATTTCATGTATCGCATTCTGCCCAAAATTTCGTCCCCCAATTAATACAAAGTACGAATAGCCATCTTTAAACATATTTTCAAAATCGGTTTTACTAAATCCCCAGAAATATTGGGTGAACTTTGATGCTGATCTATAAGAGGCATTATTGTAAGTTACGAAACATTTTTGACCGTTAATTTCCCATTTAGTTCGGTTTTGCCTTACATTAACCTTGTAATTTTTCAAATCAGAATGAAATAAATCAGAAAGATTTTGTCCTGGATCATGTTCTTGTGGCATAAATATTTCCTTCTATATAATATTAAGCTGACATCACAAACATTGCATAAAACGCGCTTGCTTTAACCAAATGTTCAATCGAAACCTTTTCATCCGGGGCGTGTGCTAAGACTTCGTTGCCAGGGCCAAAACCGATTACTGGAATTCCATGAATCCCATTGATTGCAATTCCGTTTGTTGAGAAAGTCCATTTATCAACCTTTGCATCAGTATTAAAAAGTTCTTTAAAAACTTTTTTCCCCTTATCAATCATGGGATGATTTTCCTCTAGCTTCCAAGTTGGATAATATTTTTCCATTCCGTATTCTTTTCCCGTGAATGCTTTCTCATTGTAATTAATCACCTCAACTTTCGCATTCATATCTTTAACGATTTCTTCCACTTGCTTAACTGCTAAATCTTTGTTTTCTCCCCATGTTAATCTTCTATCGAGATGAATTTTTGCAAAGTCTGCAACTGCACAAAGCGAAGGACTTCCAGAGACAAATTCAGAAAGAGTAACAGAACCTTTCCCGAGAAATTCATCATAAGCTAATCGTTCATTCAGCTTCTCAATTTCCAATGCTGCTTTAGAAGCCATGTAAATAGCGTTAACTCCTCTTTCGGGTGCAGAACCATGTGCAGATCTTCCAAAGAATGATACTTCGATTTCCATTCTACCGCGATGCCCGCGATAGA
This sequence comes from Ignavibacteriaceae bacterium, assembly GCA_041739035.1. Classification (GTDB taxonomy): domain Bacteria; phylum Bacteroidota; class Ignavibacteria; order Ignavibacteriales; family Ignavibacteriaceae; genus XYD12-FULL-36-8. The sequence goes on from JBGSOQ010000129.1 coordinate 4,709, forward strand.
TGTTTAGATTTGTTGGCTCGGTTACAATCACACAATCAGGTTTTATTTTATCTTCCTCGATAATGTATTTCCAGCAGAGTCCGTCACAATCTTCTTCCATAACTGTTCCGGTAACATAAAGAGTAACATCATTTGGTAAACCAATTTCTCTAAGAATTTTTGCAGCAGTAATTGCAGCAACTGGTCCGCCTTTTTGATCAACGCTTCCTCTGCCGTGAACGAATCCGTTTTTAATTTCACCGCCGAGCGGATCGAAAGTCCAATTCTGAATATTCCCGATATCTACAGTATCAATGTGTCCGTCAATTGCAATTATTTTTTTGCCGCTACCGATTCTTCCGATAATATTTCCGAGTCCGTCAATCTTTATTTCATCGAAGCACGCATCAGCCATCATTTCTTTAAGTTTCTTAACAACGGCACCCTCTTTTGTACTTAATGATTTTATTTTAATAAGTTCGGAAAGATTATTTGTAGTGTAGTCTTGATACTGTTTTGCTTTATCGTTTATGAATTGAGATAGATTCATGTAAGATTATTCCTTAAAAATTACTTTTCAAAATTAGGAATAATTATTCCCATTTGATATGTATTTTTAGTCGTGAGTTTATAATTTACGCGCAACTTTTTATCACTCATTATTCGGGACAAACGAATGGCAGAGAGAATGAGCCCCATCGGATTCGATCACTTGTTGAATTGGATATTCAGCGAGTACGAAAAAGAAAATGCGATTTTCGGAATCCCTTCAGTCGATTTCCTTTCGCAAAAAAGTAATTCTTCCTTTCAATTATTTGGTGAACAACTTGATGCACCAATTGGACCTGCCGCCGGACCTCACACTCAACTATCACAAAATATAATTTCTTCTTATTTAGCAGGCGGGCGATTCTTTGAGCTAAAAACTGTTCAGGTAATGGACGACTTGAAGGTTGATAAACCATGCATCGATGCACAAGATGAATGTTACAATATAGAATGGTCGCAAGAGTTGAAGCTGGAAGAATCTTTCGATGAATACTTAAAAGCATGGATGATTCTTCATCTCCTTAAAAACGTATTCTATCCAGACCAAAACTCTTCTAGGGGATTTATCTTCAACATGAGTGTAGGTTACAATCTTGAGGGAATAAAAAGTGAGAAGATGCAAGGGTTTGTTGATTCGTTGATTGAAGCCTCGAAAAATCCTTTGTTCAAAATTTATCAGGATAAATTGTTGAAGTTCATTGAAAGTGACAGCTTCACAGAAATATTATCCCGCAAATTCCCGCAAAGTTTGAAGATCAAAGCAGCGCTGATTAATGCGATAAAAAATATTTCGCCGAAAATATCTAACTCAGTAACGCTTTCAACAATGCATGGTTGCCCGCCTGAAGAAATTGAAGCCATTTCCAAGTTTATGCTGAAGGAAAAAAATCTTCACACGTATGTTAAATTAAATCCAACTTTACTTGGATATGAAAGAGTAGATGGAATACTTCAAACACTTGGCTACAAAAATGCTGAATTGAATAAATATTCATTTGAAAATGATTTGAAGTTTGAAAATGCAGTAGCAATGATTTCACGTCTTCAAAACTTTGCAAGCAAAGTGGGTCGTGATTTTGGAGTGAAATTATCTAACACTCTTCCGGTTAAGAATAAGAAGAAAGTTTTAGCGGGCGATGAAATGTATATGTCGGGACGCTCACTTTTTCCGCTCACAATAAATATTGCATTTAAATTAGCCGAAGCTTTGAAAGGCAACATTAACATTTCATATTCAGGCGGTGCAACATTTTATAATACGCCGGATATTCTTAAGTGTGGAATTTTCCCAGTGACTTATGCCACTGATCTACTCAAACCTGGGGGCTATCGTCGGTTAACACAAATAGGAAAAAGTATTACGGAAAATTTTCCAGATAATTTAAAAAAAGAAAAAATTAATCTTGATAAACTAAGAAAACTTGCTGAAGACTCGTTGACAAACTCTCATTACAAAAAAGAAACTAGACTTGTTGAATCAATCAAAGTCCCCACCAAACTTGAAGCGTTTGATTGCTTTGTTGCTCCTTGTGTTACTGCCTGTCCAATCCATCAAGATGTTCCCGAATATATTAAGTTTGTTGAAGAGGAGAGATATGAGGAAGCATTTGAGGTCATCGTTTCTAAAAATGCCTTACCAAGTATCACTGCTAATATTTGTGATCATCAGTGTCAGTTTCATTGCACTCGATTAGATTATGATTCAACTGTGAGAATTCGTGATTTGAAGAAAGTAGCGGTAGAAAAGGGAAGAGAGGAATTTTTAGTTAAGCATAAAAACGATTTTAAAAGATCGAATGAAATAAAATGTGCAGTGATCGGTGCCGGACCATCGGGTCTTGCGGCTAGTTATTTCTTAGCTCAAGCTGGGTTTGATGTAACTGTTTTTGAAAAGCATGATAAAGCTGGCGGTGTTGTTCAAAACATAATCCCCGATTTCAGGCTGCCACAATCGGCTATTGATAATGATGTTGAATTTATCAAACAGTTAGGAGTTAAGTTTGAGTTTAACTCATCTCCAGATTTTTCTATCGAAGAATTAAAGCAAAAAGGATTCAAGTATATCTACATTGCAATCGGTGCAGGCAAATCAACGGAGCTTAATCTAATTGGAGATGCCAAGAATGTTATTAATGCCATAGATTTTTTATGGAAATATCATCATAAAGATAAAATTAGGTTAGGAAAAAACGTTGCTGTTATTGGCGGCGGTAACTCAGCAATGGATGCGGCACGAGCTGGAAAGAGAATCGAGGGAGTTGAAAATGTTTATATCATTTATAGACGAACAAAAGAATTCATGCCCGCCGATAAGGAGGAATTTGATAATGCAATTGATGATGGTGTGATTTTTAACGAACTGTTATCACCGATTGAATTCAATCACAATATTTTGCAATGCCAAAAAATGCAATTGGGTGAGATTGGGAATGACGGAAGAAGAGAAGTTTTGCCAATAGAAAATCAATTTGAAGATATAAAAATTGATTTTGTCATCTCGGCTATTGGTGAAAGAGTTGATCTCGATATACTTGGCAAAAATCGAATTTCAACAAATAAATCTGGGCAAGTTGAAACGAATAATCAGACAAACGAAACCTTACTTGAAAATGTATTCATCGGTGGTGATGCTTTGCGCGGACCTTCAACAGTCGTCGAAGCAATAGCGGATGGGAAAAAAGCAGCAGAAGCGATTATTAGAAAAGAAAATCTAAAAATTAGTTTAGAGAAAGATTTAAAAGATACTTTCAATTTTGAAGAACGAAAGCAAAGAGTGGTAGAAAACCAAGGAAATATTTTTATCGACAAACTTTCCGACAGATCCGAAGGTATGCGATGCCTTGACTGTAACTTTATTTGTAACAAATGTGTTGATGTTTGCCCGAATCGTGCCAACATTTCGATTGGCATTGACGGAAATTATTTCAAAGATATAAATCAAATTCTTCACATTGATTGGATGTGTAACGATTGCGGCAACTGTGAGACTTTTTGTCCGCATCATGGTGCTCCATATAGAGATAAAGTAACGCTCTTTAAAAATGAGCAGGAGTTTAACAATTCAAGAAATGATGGTTTCTATGTTGCGAGTATGAATGGTAAATTTGACATTGTATCCAGATTCAATTCGAAGTATGATAGATTGTTCTTTACCCGGGCAGGAGTACTTTTGGATTATGACAAACATGAAGATAAAGAGAAGGCAAAGTTCTTGACTATGATTGGTAAAGTTATTTCGGAATATTCTTATGTATTGGAAATAATATCTGATACTAAATCTGCGATAATCATAATAATCTGCATCATCAGCGTTCTATTGTTTTGAGTTTGCAGTTATTGCTTGAATGATTGGTTTATAACCTGTGCATCGACACAAATTACCTTCGATAGCTATTTCGATTTCTTCACGAGAGGGAGTTGGGTTCTCTAAGAACAAAGCATAAGCGGACATTAACATTCCTGGTGTGCAAAAACCACATTGTATTGCGCCGTACTTTAAAAAATTTTGCTGAAGTTCATTTAACTTATCACCATCTGATAGTCCTTCGACAGTTATAACTTCACACTCATCAACTTGTTGAGCTAAAACCAAGCATGAATTAACTGCCTTG
>JBGSOQ010000179.1:0-19793 GCA_041739035.1 Ignavibacteriaceae bacterium
ATGATAGCGCCATCTTAAAGGATGGAATACATGCCAAGCTAATGGTCTCCAAGGACGCCACCAGCCGGGATACACTTTCCATCTCCATGGTGAAACCCAAACAACATAGCCCGGTCTATAAACATATCGTACGCTTGGCCAAACCCATACATTTACTACCACAGCTGCTTTCATAGTATTTATATATTCGGTATCAGCACCTTTATTTTGATCTTCCATTTCTTCGTCACCTTCTTCAGACGGCTCCACAATGGTTTGTTCACCATAGATATCCTCATCGCCCACTATTTGCAGCATAGCTTCGGCTTCTCCTGTCTTTTCCAACTCGATCACCGCGATGTCCTGGTTTTCTGTTTCAGAAACCGGTACTTGTAAAACAAAGGCATGAACATCGCCTTCCTTTTTCCCAACAACACGGACGTAGTCAATATCTCCATCTTCGTTTAAATCCAGGTTATTTACATTATTGTCCTTTGTGTTAATTAATTTTTCAAACTCTTCGGGAGAACTTGCTTTCTTAAACATTTCCAAAGCACCTTGCAGACTAAAATTATCACCAGGCAATCCTGTTGAATCCTGTTCCGAATCTTGTGCTTTGAGGGTGGTTATTCCAAACGCAAATAGCAAGCAAAAGATAAAAGTGAAGCGAACTGTTTGCACAACATTATTCCTTATATTGTTATTGTTTACAGATTGTTACAAGTGTGTATTGTAAAACTTTAATTAAAATAAAATAGAATTTAGAGAAATGGTGTGGTGTGGATCACATTATGTGAATTATATTCGCGAATAGAACCATTTTGAGATTGCAAGTTTCCCGGTAAGATTTAGATTAGTATAAAGATAAAGATTATGAGAGAGGTCTATCACAAAGCACTAATTGACAACTTCGCCAACTTTAAGCTTGCGTAAATTGATTCTGTAAAAGATGAGTGCGGGAATTAAGAAACCAATACAGCTAAAAATAAGCTTCATTTCATAAGTGAAGATTTCAGAAATATTTGAAGATGGAACAAATGCAAATGCGATTCCAAAGATTGTCATTCCCCCGCCAATAAATCCTGAAGCGATAGTAATAATTCTATTACGGAAAAAGCCTCCATTGTTTCCATAAGTTGCGCGGACTTTTATAAGCGCAGCAAACATGTAAACGTAAGGAATCAATTGAAGTACAACGGTTGTCTGCAGTAAAAACAAATACATATCACCAACCGATGAACCTATTGCGGCAATTACAACTACAAAGCTTGAAGCTATACCCTGTACAATTAATGCAATATGGGGTGTATTATGTTTCGGGTGAAGATACCCAAGACTTGCCGGTAAATAACGATCAATTCCTATGACAAAGGGTATTCTTGCCGCACCGGAAAGCCATGCGGAGGTATTACCCGCAGCATTCATAATCATTAAGATTGCCACCGGGGACACAATCCAGCCAAAACCAATCAAGCTTGTTGCCCGTTCAATTCCCTGAAGAATTCCTTCGATTATTCCGATCTCTTGAGAAGGAATTGCCACAAGTAACGCAGATGTTACTACAAGAAACATCATTATTGTTGATGCTCCGGCAAACATTACAGCTTTAGGAATGTTTTTCCCGGGTTCTTTAATTTCATCTGCAATTACGGAGCCGAGCTCAAGTCCCACATAGTTCAAGCAGACAATACTCAGAAGCGAAAGAAATTGCCAATCGCCGAGAGAGGGAATAATTGCTGAAATAGAAATATCAGTGGCCGCTCCGTGGCTTGAAGCCGTAATGATTCCAATAGTTAGAATAGTTCCGGCTGTAATGAAAGTTCCGGCGGCTCCGAGGTTTTGCACCCATTTACCGACTCCAAAACCGCGAATATTTAAGTAAGTAATGAACCATAAAAGCCCGAGAGAGATACTCATCATAAAAAATGGACTTGAAGCAATTGACGATGTTGCATTCCCACCAATGTAAGCAATGAAACCAATTATGTAAAAAAGTAGTGTTGGAATGTAGAAAATATTATTTACCCAATAAGCCCAACCCGAGATGAAACCGTGAAAATCCCCCCAAGCAGCTTTATTCCAATTGTAAATCCCTCCTTCGCGAGGTGATCTTTTTGAGAATTCAAGCACGGCAACAGCCTGCGGAATGAAGAAGAAAAGGAAGCCGGTAATCCACAACACAAGCGCAACCGGACCGGCTCCAGCAACTACAGGAACGCTATTTAAATTAATTAATGCAGCAATGAGAAAGAATGACAAGTCTCGTAAACCGAGTACTCGTTTAAGGTGAGGTTTATTACCGTTCAATTAATTTATGCCGCTCCAAGATAATTTTCTGAATTTTTTATTCGAACAAATATTTATTTTTCAGAACCTAATTGCAAGAGCGGAATAAAAATTTTTGCGAGCGGACAACCTTCAAGGTTGGGGTAAATTCCCAATAGGAACCTTGAAGGTTTCATTACCAGGACTACTATAAATAACTTTTCAAATGGTTCACATAATTTGCAGGTCCACCAGGCTGGTAACCCGTAGTTAACACTAATTTACCTGTCGGACTAAATAAAAGAATTGTGGGGAATCCTTGTACTCCAAATCTTTGTGCAAGGTTATTGTTATACATTTTTGTTTCAGTGCTTTGTTCAATGTCTCGTGGAAAATCAAGTCTAACTAAAATCAAGTTATCATTCGCATAATTTTCAAACTCGTCTTTTGCAAAAACTTCCTCAGTTAATCGTTTACACCAAATGCACCAATCGCTGCCAGTAAAGTTGACAAGCACTGCTTTGTTTTCCTGTTTAGCTTTTTGAAGAGCTGTTTCAAGATTATCCTGCCAGTTTAAATCATCAGCAGCCCCGGTTTTTGCACAGCCAACCAATAAAGCCACCATGATTGTAAGCATCAAAAAATTCTTTTTCAATTTTACTCCTTTTTTATGAAGTTTGATTCAAAAATAAACTATAAGATTCATGTTTTTTAAGGAATTGCATATTGCGATAACTTGAAAGATGCAGTCTATTCAACATTTAATCCGCTAGCATTAGCTAATTCCTTTTCCCCAATTTGCTGACGCCACATTGCATAGTAAAGTCCGCGTATATCAACAAGCTCATCATGTTTGCCCGACTCAATAATTTTACCACGCTCTAAAACATAAATTTTATCAGCATGCATAACCGTTGACAACCTGTGAGCTATCATAATGGTTATCAAATCTTTGCTGCTGGATACTTCTCTAATAGTTTTACTTATTTCTTCTTCTGTCAATGAATCAAGAGCCGAAGTTGCCTCATCAAAAACTAAAAGATCGGGTTTACGTAACAATGCTCGTGCAATTGACAGACGCTGCTTTTCACCTCCGGATACTTTAACTCCTCCTTCACCAATTACTGTATTAAGTCCCTTATCTGCTCTTGCAAGTAAATTGCTTGCAGATGCTTTTTGCATTACATTTATGCAGTCTTCGTCGCTCGCAGTTGGATTAACAAACAATAAGTTTTCTTTTATCGTCCCGGAAAAAAGCTGAGTGTCTTGAGTAACAAAACCAATTCTTTCTCTAAGATTATCAAAATTAATTTCGTTGCCGGGAAAACCGTTGTAAAAAATTTTTCCTGTTTTTGGCGTGTATAATCCAACCAATAATTTTACAAGAGTGGTTTTACCGGAACCCGATGGACCGACAAATGCAATCGTCTCACCTTTGCTTACTTTGAAGGAAATATTCTCCAATGCATGTTTATTAGATGATTGATGCTTGAAACCGGCATTACTGAATTCAAGCGTTTCAATCCTATTTATTAGCGCCGGAATTTGAGGTTTAATTTCGGGGGACAACTTCATAAGATCTTCAAAATTATTCAACGAGACTTCCGTCTCGCGGTAGATATTGATTATGTCTCCAAGACTTTGCAGCGGGCCAAAAATGAAAAAGGAATAAATGAATAGAGAGAAAAACTCCCCGACAGTAATTGCCTGTGTAAAAATTAGGTACAACATTAAGAAAAGTATACATGTTCTGATAAAGTTGACCGATGTTCCTTGAATAAAGCTCAGCTTTCGAATATATCTGACTTTTCGTAGTTCAAGTGCAAGAATCTTGTTTGTTGTACTGTTAAGTCTATTAATTTCCTGCTGACCTAAACCCAGGCTTTTAACAAGCTCAATATTGCGCAATGATTCTGTAGTTGATCCGGCTAATGAAGTAGTTTCGGTAACTATAGTTTTTTGCAGTGTTTTAATTTTTTTGCTTAGAACGGAACTGATTATTCCGAGTATAGGAATTGTAGCGAAGTAAACCGGGGCAATTAGCCAATGAATATTAATAGCGTAAATCGTAACGAAAATTATACCCACGAGCGTTGTGAATAAAATATTAATTGATGCGGCGATTAATCTTTCAACATCGCTTCTGACTTTTTGCAGAACTCCGAGTGTCTGTCCGCTTCTCTGATCTTCAAATTGTGAATAAGGAAGTTCAAGTGAATGCTTAATCCCATCAGAATAGATTTGAGCGCCAAGTTTTTGAGTAATCACATTCACATAGTAATCCTGGAAATTCTTTGCAACTCTCGAAACGAATGCGACACCAACCGCAGCAAGCAGAAGAATTCCAACACCGCTGAAAAATTCTTCCGTTGAATACTGCTGAAATTTTGTGGCGTACTTATCTATTACAATCCTGAAAATCCAAGGATCGAGCAGAGAAAAGATTTGATTTACTGCTGCAAGAGATAAGGCAAGGAATATCAGCTTTCTATATTGCTTAGCGTATGTGAATAAAAGTTTCATACAATTTAAAGATATGAATTAGTACCGGAATTAAAAAAGAATATCTAACTGCAAAGGAACCCCATCACATCAACGATTAACAGAATTTGTGCCGACCTGGAAGATATTTTCAACACTCGACTTCAAAAATTTAACTTTTGGGAATTAGGTGATAAAGTTTTAGTGATTCATTTTCGATTTTTTACTAAGGGTAACAACAATATTAACTTAATCATCAAGAGAGTGTTGGAGTTTGCAAAACCTTAGCAATAACTCAATCATCCTTAGACATAACTTTCTCACCATATTGCAGCGAAGTGCAGGGTATCTTTTTTACAAGTAATTCACTCTTCTAAATTTTATTTTTATAATATCAATCAATAAAATTTGAAACTAAAAAATGATTTTATTATTTAAGATTTAATCATAATTTATTACCCATAATTTTTATCTCTTGATACAGTTTAAGACAAATTTAATGCAAGACAAAGATAAAATCATAAGTAAATTGTTATGCTATCATTGCGGAAACGAATGCCGAGATAACAGCATTGTTGAAGATGGAAAAGCATTTTGCTGCATGGGCTGCAAAGCCGTTTATGAAATCCTCGAAAAGAGTAATCTTTGCAATTATTACAACATTGATCAAACTCCGAGAGTAACCCCGCAAAATCTCTTACACAAAAATTTTGATTACCTTGACGATCCTGAAATCATAAACAAATTAATAGAGTTTAAAGACGATAAGCTTTCTATAGTAACTTTTTACATGCCGCAGATACACTGCAGTTCATGCATTTGGCTGCTGGAAAATCTTTATAAAATTAACCCTGCAATTATACACTCCGAAGTTAATTTTTTAAAGAAAACCGTAACTGTAAAATTTAATCCGAATAAGATTAAACTTAAAGGAATTGTTGAACTTCTCACTTCAATTGGTTATGAACCGCAAATAAATTTAGAAGATATTGAAGGAAAGAGTCTTAAAACCACTAATAAAAAACTACTTTACAAAATTGGTATAACAGGTTTTTGCTTCGGAAACATAATGCTGCTCAGCTTTCCAGAATATTTAAACATTGATATGAGCGACAGCTTCTTTATCAAGTTTTTTGGCTGGCTTAATATGATTTTATCGCTTCCCGTTTTCTTTTATTCCAGTTCGGATTATTTCATTTCTGCCTTCAAAGGCTTACGCAAAAAAATATTAAATATTGATGTGCCGATTTCGCTCGGCATTTTTGTACTTTTTTTAAGAAGTGCTTTTGAGGTTGTCAGTCAAACCGGTGCAGGGTACTTTGACTCAATGACAGGACTAGTATTCTTTCTTCTCTTAGGGAAGTTATTTCAGAACAAAACTTATGAGACGCTTAACTTTGAGCGGAACTATAAATCGTACTTCCCTCTTTCAGTTATACTAAAAAAGGATGATTCGGAATTTTCTATTCCAGTTTCAAAATTGAATGTGGGAGACAGGATAATTATCCGAAATAATGAAATAATTCCCGCAGATTCGGTTTTATTCGGCGGCGAAGGAAATATTGATTACAGCTTTGTGACAGGCGAATCAAAACTATCTTCAAAAGTGTTAGGAGAGTTGGTTTATGCAGGCGGAAAACAATTTGGTTCCGCCATTGAGCTCGAAGTAATAAAAGAAGTTTCACAAAGCTATCTCACTCAACTCTGGAATAATGAGGCGTTCAAGAACCGAACCGAATCCAATTTTGTCACAATTTCAAATAAAGTAAGTAAATACTTTACGATTACAATTCTGTTTATTGCGCTGGTTTCATTTTTAATTTGGCTTCCGAACAGTATTCATACTGCATTAAATGTTTTCACCGCAGTGCTGATTGTTGCTTGTCCGTGTGCACTCGCTCTCTCAATTCCATTCACGTTGGGAAACACAATCAGAATCTTTGGCAAGAATAAATTTTATCTTAAAAATGTACATGTTATAGAAGAACTCGCCAAGATAAACCAGATTGTATTTGATAAGACCGGTACAATCACTCAGACAACAAAATCGAAAATCAGCTATTCTGGAAAGGAACTAACCGAACTCGATTCTATTCTCATAAAATCACTTGTAAAAAATTCAACACATCCACTTAGTAAAAAGATTTATGAATCGCTTGACTGCCAGGCAAATTTAAATGTTGCTTCATTTAAAGAATCGCAAGGCAAAGGAATTGAAGGCGAAGTTTTCGGCAAACGAATTAAGCTCGGCTCCAAGGCTTTCGTTTCAGAAATCGATTTTCACTCAGACAATGCTCATGAAAAAAGAATATTTGATGTTGATACAAACGTCTATGTTTCGATTGAAAAGGAATTGATAGGAAGCTTCAGCATTTCAAATGTCTATCGTGAAGGAATTGAAAATACGATACAAGAATTATCAAGCCATTATGATCTTTCTGTTCTCTCGGGAGATGATGAGGGCGAGAAGGGAAATCTTGAAAGAATTTTTGCTGACAATTCAAGAATTCGTTTCAGGCAATCCCCGGCAGAAAAACTTGATTTTGTAAAATTGATTCAGTCTTTCGGTAAGAAAGTTTTAATGGTTGGCGATGGCTTAAATGATGCGGGTGCATTAGCTCAAAGCAATATCGGAGTGGCTGTCACTGAAGATATCAGCCATTTCTCTCCTGCTTGCGATGCCATTCTTGATGCATCAGAACTTAATAAGCTTTCTGTATTTCTAAAATTTTCTAAGCAAAGCATAAAAATCATTATTCTAAGTTTCATTATTTCTTTTGTGTATAATGTCATCGGCTTAACCTTTGCAATTGAGGGTGCTTTAACACCAATTGTCGCAGCGATATTAATGCCGATTAGTTCAATTTCTGTTGTTATATTTGCAACACTAACTACAAATTTATTGGCCAAGAGGGAAGGTTTGCTATAACAGTCATCGTGGTATTAATCGGTATAAGCCTGCTTGTCGCATCAGGATTTCTTGTGGCATTTATTTGGGCTGTTAAAAGCGGACAATATAAGGACACATACACACCTTCAGTAAGAATCATTTTAGAAGAAGAACAAAAATCAAAAGTTGAAGAATAATTTATCTAAATCATCAAGGAGGAAGCTCTATGGAGCTTGAAAAATTCAGTTATGATAATAAGATCGTAAGGAACTTCTCCATTGCAACATTGCTCTGGGGAGTTGTTGGAATGCTTGTCGGACTGATAATCGCCACACAACTTTTTTATCCTGCACTAAACCTCAATATTCCCTGGCTGACATTCGGAAGAATTCGACCGCTTCACACTAACGCTGTTATTTTTGCTTTTGTAGGAAATGCAATCTTCATGGGAATTTATTATTCACTGCAGAGATTGTGCAAAGCCAGAATGTTCAGCGACTTGCTCAGCAATATGCACTTTTGGGGATGGCAGCTTATTATTGTTTCCGCAGCCATAACCTTACCGCTGGGAATTACAACCAGCAAAGAATATGCTGAACTTGAGTGGCCAATTGATATTGCAATTACTTTAGTCTGGGTTGCTTTCGGAATAAACATGATCGGGACAATTATTAAGCGAAGAGAAAGCCACATGTATGTTGCTATCTGGTTTTATATTGCAACATGGGTAACAGTAGCAGTTCTTCACATTGTAAATTCTATTGAAGTTCCCGTGTCCTTCTTTAAAAGCTATCCAATTTACGCCGGTGTTCAGGATGCTTTGGTTCAATGGTGGTACGGACATAATGCGGTTGCATTTTTCTTAACAACACCGTTTTTAGGACTGATGTATTATTATTTACCAAAAGCGGCAAACAGACCGGTCTATTCTTATAAATTATCCATACTTCATTTCTGGTCTTTAATTTTCCTTTACATCTGGGCAGGTCCACATCACCTGCTTTACTCTGCATTGCCTGATTGGGCTCAATCATTAGGAACAGTTTTCTCTATCATGCTGATTGCTCCATCCTGGGGAGGAATGATCAACGGGCTTTTAACTTTAAGAGGTGCCTGGGATAAAGTTCGAACCGATCCAATCTTAAAATTCATGGTTGTTGCAGTCACTGCTTATGGTATGGCAACTTTTGAAGGACCAATGCTGTCTCTTAAAAGTGTTAATGCAATAGCCCATTTTACAGATTGGATTATTGGTCACGTTCACGTTGGCGCATTGGGCTGGAATGGATTCTTAACTTTTGGAATGCTGTATTGGCTGATTCCAAGATTGTACAAAACAGAGTTGTATTCTAAAAAATTAGCCAACGTTCACTTCTGGCTCGGTACATTGGGAATCGTGTTTTATGCTTTGTCGATGTGGTGGTCCGGCATAACCCAAGCATCGATGTGGAAAGAATTTACTCCGCTTGGAACTTTACAATATCCAAACTTTCTTGAAACCACTTTGCAGATTATTCCGATGTATATGATTCGAGCTTCAGGCGGATTACTTTACTTTGCAGGAATTTGTTTGGGTGTTTACAATATAATTAAAACAGCAAAGCAAGGTAAGTTTGCTAATAACGAAGAAGCTGAAGCACCCGCATTAATTAAATCATCAATGCATTCTGAAAAAGAAACTAAGCATCGCTGGTTAGAAAAGAAACCAATTCAGTTTGCAATTTTGTCTTTAGTGGTTATTTCAATCGGCGGGATTGTTGAATTTATTCCTACCTTTCTAATCAAATCAAATATTCCAACGATTGCAAGTGTTAGACCATACACACCATTAGAACTGGAAGGAAGAGACCTTTATATTAGAGAAGCATGCAATAGCTGTCATTCGCAGTTAGTACGCCCCTTTAGATCGGAAACTGAACGATATGGTGAATACTCAAAAGCCGGTGAATATGTTTATGAACATCCATTTCTCTGGGGATCAAAGCGAACGGGGCCTGATTTATGGAGAGTCGGAAAGAAATATCCAAATTCATGGCATTATTATCACATGGAAAATCCCACTTCGATGTCGCCAAATTCAATCATGCCTGCTTATCCGTGGTTGACTACAGACAAGCTTGATTATTCAAACTTAGAAGCCAAAATAAAAACGTTTAGAAATTTTGGTGCTCCTTATCCTACTGATTTTGAGAACATCGCAAAGGGAGAGTTAGAAAAACAAGCTCAGGCGATCGCGCTTGACCTTCAAAAAAATGGTATTGGGGTTGCAGGTGATGAAGAAATTATTGCTTTGATCGCTTACTTGCAAAGATTAGGAACTGATATTAAATTAAATCAAGTAGCTGAAACCAAATAACACTAAGAAATTATGTATAAAGAAGTCCTGCAGTCAATTGAAGGAATAGGAGTTTTTGCAGTTATTGCATTAATAATTTTCATACTTTTTTTTGTACTTGTTGTTGTACGATTACTAAGAATGGACAAAAATTATATAAATAAAATGGCACAATTGCCGCTTGAACCCGAAAATAATTCACAAAACTTTAAAGGTGATTAATATGTCGTTAAAATCAATAACCATATCGATACTTAAACAAACAATAATCATCATTCTTTTCTTGCTTGTGCAGAATACTTTTGCACAGACTGAAGGCGGAGAGCTAACCAAATCGTACTATGATATCGTTGCTGTCGCTTTAATATTTGTTGTAGTGTTAATTGTACTTGGCTTTCTCTACTTCGGAATGGGAGAAGAAGTTAAACGGGAAACAAAGTTTTCGCTCGGATTCAACAAAATAAAAGACTATGTGGTTGGACTGAAACCAATCGAAAAAGAAAAAGATATAATGTTTGATCATGCCTACGATGAAATTCGTGAGCTTGATAACAAAATTCCACCGTGGTTTAACTACCTTTTTTACGGCTCAGTTGTATTCGGCATATTTTACATGGTAAACTATCACATTCTTTCTTCGGGTGATGTACAAGCAACAGAATATATTGAGGAAGTTAAGTTTGCAGAAATGCAAAAGGTTGAGCTTATAAAATCTGGGGCTTTGTTGGATGAAAATAAATTAACGGCTTTAATCGATGCCGCTGCTCTTAATTCCGGGAAAGAAATATTTGTTAAGAACTGTGCAGTCTGTCATACTGAAAAAGGCGGCGGATTAGTTGGCCCAAATCTAACCGATGATTATTGGATTCATGGCGGCGGAATTAAAAATGTTTTTGCTGTCATAAAAGAAGGTGCTCCTGCTAAAGGAATGATAAGCTGGAAGGCACAGCTTAATCCAAGACAAATACAAGAAGTTTCAAGTTATATTTTAACATTAAGAGGAACAAATCCTCCAAATCCCAAAGCACCGGAAGGTGTTCTTTACGCTGAGCAGGATACATTAAAAAACTAACACTTTGTTGAATTAAAATTCCTATTTCATTATTCGTTATTCATTATTATCAGAATATTGAATATCGAACAAAGAATTTTGAATGATGAAAACTATTAAAAACTGAATTATGTATTGTTCAAATGATTATAGTTATGAAATTGTTTTGATGCTAAAAAAATGAGTGCGGTTAAAACTACAGATTCTTTTCGCGACCATTTGGCTACAGTTACAGCTGGTGGGAAAAGAAAATGGATTTTTCCAAAAAAACCCTCAGGCAGGTTTTATAATGCAAGAATCATTTTCAGCATTTTCTTAATTCTTTTTTTAGTAATCGTCCCTTTCATCAAAGTAAATGATCACCCGGTTCTACTCTTCGACTTTGTAAACCGAAATTTCATTCTTTTTTCTATTCCATTTGGTCCGCATGATTTTCATCTATTTGCGCTTGCAATAATCGCACTTGCTGTTTTCATTATTTTATTCACAGTAATATTCGGCAGAGTATTCTGCGGCTGGGCATGTCCGCAGACTGTTTTTATGGAAATGATTTTTAGAAAAATAGAATACTTTATTGAGGGTGATTTTAAAGATCAGATGAAATTGAAGCAAGCTCCGTGGACAGCGAATAAAATATTTAAGAAAACAATAAAGCACGTCATCTTTTTCGCAATTGCATTTTTCATTTCAAATATCTTCCTGTCTTACATTATAGGAATGGATGAGCTGAAAAAAATCGTTACTGCACCGCCATCAAAACATTTCGCTGGATTCATTTCTATGCTGGTTTTCTCGGGAGTTTTTTACTGGATATTCTCTTACTTCAGAGAGCAAGTGTGCACATTAGTTTGCCCATATGGACGTCTGCAGGGAGTTTTGCTTGACCAAGATTCCATTGTAATTGCTTACGATAATGTTCGCGGCGAACCTCGAGGCAAGCTTAAAAGGAATGCACCTAAAAATAACCTTGGAGATTGTATTGATTGCAATTTGTGTGTTGATGTTTGTCCAACCGGAATTGATATCCGGAACGGTATTCAGCTTGAATGTGTGAACTGCACAGCTTGTATTGATGCCTGTGATAATGTTATGGATAAAATTGACCGTCCGAGAGGATTAATAAGATATGATTCTCTGCGAGGAATTGAAAAGAAGGAGAAGTTCCGCTTCACTCCGAGAATGGCAGGATATTCAACCATTCTGGTGTTAATTCTTTCGGTTCTAAGCTACTTGTTGATAACGAGAAGCGATTTCTCAATAAATATTTTACGAACTCCGGGTTTGCTTTTTCAGGAACAGCCAAATGATAAATTCAGCAATATTTACGATCTTAATATCATCAATAAAACTTTTAATCCTGCACCAATACAACTAAAGCTAAAGGATATTGACGGCGAATTGAAATTGCTTGGTGATGAAATCAATCTTAAACCTCAGGAAAAACGTGATTCAAAATTTCTTTTAATATTACCTAAATCATCAATCAGCAAAATGAACACACCAATTACTATTTCGATCTATTCAAACGATAAATTGTTAAAAGAAATTAGGACTTCGTTTTTAGGTCCGGTTAATACGAAAGGTAACAGCTAATATGAAATTTAATTGGGGCACTGGAATAGTAATCACAATCATCCTTTTCTTGATTATATCTTTTGCAATGATATTTCATTTTATGAATCAGAAAGTTGATTTGGTAACGGATAATTATTATGAAAAGACCCTCGTTTATCAAAACAATATTGATGAAGCGGAAAGATCGAAGAAATTCGACGAAGAGGTTAACATTGAATATTTGAATAACCAGCTGAAGTTTACTTTTCCGATTTCAATTGCAGACAAAATGATCGCGGGAGGAATACATTTTTATCGTCCTTCTGATTCAAACAAGGATTTTAAAACCGCTTTTAAATTAAATGAAAATGGTGAATTGTCATTGGATGCGTCGAAAATTGAAAAAGGTTACTGGAAAGTTCAAATCAAATGGTCGATGAACAAAGAAAACTATTCGATTGAACGAACGTTGATGATTAATTAATATTTTGATAGAACGCTGATTGTCAT
The DNA here is from genome assembly GCA_041739035.1 of Ignavibacteriaceae bacterium. GTDB lineage: Bacteria > Bacteroidota > Ignavibacteria > Ignavibacteriales > Ignavibacteriaceae > XYD12-FULL-36-8. Next base: position 13,066 of record JBGSOQ010000179.1, read on the forward strand.
GATCTATTATGATTAATTAAGATCATAAGAAATCATAATCATCTTAAAAATCTGCGTTCCATTGAGTTAAATTCATAGGAAATATTATGGAAGCATTATCAGGATTAGCATTAGGATTTTTAGGTGGTTTACACTGCATAGGTATGTGCGGACCGATTGCTTTGGCACTACCTTCACAAAGCAAGTCAAAGGTTACTTTCTACTTGGGAAGAATTTTATATAATCTTGGCAGAGTGCTTACTTATTCAATAATGGGCTTGATAATTGGATTAATTGGTCAGAAGATTAACCTCGCAGGGTATCAGCAGATTGTATCCATCGCTCTTGGTGTTGTAATTCTGATAACGGTTCTACTTCCCTCTCGCTTCAAAAATTATCTTGTTAAATTAGAACCCATTCAGACAGTCACAAAGATTTTGCAATCATCAATTGGTGTACTTTTTAGAAAAGGCGGCCAAAGTTCACTATTTGCAATTGGAGTTCTAAACGGATTTCTACCGTGTGGATTTGTATACGTTGCCCTTGCCGGGGCGGTGGCAATTGGTAATGTTGAAAAAAGTATTTTATTTATGGCACTATTTGGAATAGGTACAATTCCCGCCATGTTTTCAGCATCAATTGTAACAAATCTGTTTGGACAGAATTTCAGAAAAAAAATACATCGAGCCATTCCAGTATTTGCATCGGTGTTGGCAATAATTTTCATTCTTCGGGGATTAAATCTTGGAATACCGTATTTAAGCCCAAAGCTTAAAGCCGTAACACAGGCAAATCAATCACACGATTGCTGTAAATAATTTTGGTTCAAGCATTTCAATAATAAAAAAGGCGATCCGAAGATCGCCTTGCAAACACACCAACTTATTTCTTATTTCATTAGAATAAGTTTCTTAGTTGCAGTAAAGTTTCCGGCTTTAATTTCATAGAAGTAAACACCATTGCTCAAATTAGAAGCATCGAAAACTACTTCGTAAGTGCCGGCAGGTTTTATTTCATTTACGAGGGTTGCAACTTGATTTCCAATTGCATCATATACTTTTAATGATACATTAGTTTCTTTTGCAATCTCATAATTAATTGTAGTTGTTGGGTTGAACGGATTCGGATAGTTTTGATTTAACCCGAATTTGTTTGGAATTTTCACTTCAACTTCAACTATGCTTGAATAGCTGCTGGTACCGTTGAAATCTAATTGTTTCAATCAGTGTATGTATAAGATTGTGCTTGCTGAACCGTACCTTGTCCATCGACGAAAGCTACTGCTGCAAAATCTCCGGCAGAACTTTTTCGTTGAATTTCAAAACCACGGTTATTAATTTCAGTTGCAGTTGTCCAATTCAAAGTAACGTTCATTCCGGCAGCATCTGCAGTAAAAGAACTTAATTCCACAGGCACAGGATCACTTCCAGCAAGTTTTAGAATTGTGCCGCTATTTCCAGCTGCCCATGCGTATTTTGCTGAAGCATCAACACATCTTAAAGTTTGAGTGGTTCCTGTAGCTAAAGTAGTCCATGGACCAAAATTCGATGAATAATAAGAAGCCCCGCTGCTTCCTACAGTAATAAAAGAATTAAAACCAGGAATATTTGTCATTCCTCTGAAAGCTTTCCCGGCTTCTGTGGAGAACGTCCATGTTGCTCCTCCATCTGTTGTAAAGCCAAGGTCCCCGTTTACTGAGCCGATTGCACCATTTACAGCATCGCTAAAAGCTAGAACTCCATAAGTGCCGCCTGAGGGAAATGGTATTGGATATGAAGTCCAATTCAAACCTTTATCAGTAGATTTAAACACATGCACTGGATTAGTGGTTGCTTGGTTGTAGTAAGAATTGAACCATACATTATTGCCAAATATATCAAATGAGTTAGCAGAGCCGAATTCTTCAGCAACGCTGTCAGCAGCAGGAAAGTTGGATCGCGGTACGCGATTCCAAGTCATACCGCCATTATTAGTTGTTAAAAGTTCCCAATTACCTGATGGCCACGGATCAGGATCGCCGTAATAAACACCATCATTGGCATTGAAGAATCTCACACCATCACCAAAGCCAGCCGGGTTGTTATATTGAGGTGCCCAAGTAGTTCCACCATCGGTGGTTTTCCAAATACTAACGTCCGCTGAACCTCCGACGGTTCCAGTAACCCAAGCAGTAGTTGCATCAAGAGCATCTACACAATAATTCGTTGCAGTTGCAAGTGTCGGCGTGCATACAGTCCAACTTGCACCGCCATCAATAGTTTTTAAGACAACACCGCTTGTTCCGCATGACCAAACAACGTTATCATTTACTGCACGAATGCCTCTTAAGGTGGCTGTTGTACCGCTTGTTTGAGCAACCCATTGAGAGAATAATTGAGAGCTAGACAAAAGAACAATGCAAAGAACCAGAACAGATTTTAGGAAACGTTTTTTCACAGTATCTCCTTTGTTTTGTTTGATAAGTTAGTTATTTAGTGAGGGTTCGGTAAGTTTTAAAGCCATACATTATTATTTCACGTGAACATAATGTTTCTTAATCAAGAAGTCAATAATTTTTTCTTAAAAATTGTCTTGAAGGCTGCTATTCGAGGAAATTCTAGGCTGCTGTTTATTCCGTATCACATCATTTTTATTATAGTTGAAAACCAGCCGCATAAAACTTAAATTAATTATGAAATGATACATAAAGCTTTTTTAGAGTAAAATGTAACTTTTTTATTTTATATTTGTCTAATTCACTATTAAAACAGCTTTAATATTACCGCATCAATCAGTAAATTTAATTTAGTAAGTAAGCGCTTTATTTCTTGTCGCACGCAAAATCGAATCATGTCGAAAATATTAGAAAAAGAAATTGTAAATCGGGATTGCCTTCACTGCAAGGAACATGTTTCTACTGCATGGGTTTGCAAATTAGAAGCAGATGGTATTATTCGCTACATATATTTTTGTCCAAATTGTCAAAAACCATTACACATTTCCAATAAAAAAAATAATTTTAAAAGATCCCCTTCAGACACAAAAACATTCCAGGTTTAATTTTCCCGCAGTTATTCCTTCTGTTCATTAAATTTTTTATTTATTAAGTTTGAATAGTTAATTAGCAGAAAATGCTGTTAACTCTTCTAAACTTGAGGGAAATTAACCGCTAAAAATTACATTTAAAATCTTATTGAGGATTTTTTATGAAACCGCAAATTCAACTTTTTGATGTTCACCACATTGACTCCATCCAGGATATGCTTATCAAATCAGCAAATCTTTATAAAGAAAAGCTTGCGATGGAGGATCTCACTAATTATCCTATTTCAAAACTCTCATATAACGAATTGCTCGATCAAGTTCTTCGATTTGGAAAAGGATTGGAAAAACTCAGGCTAAAACCGCGGACACATATTTCGCTCATTGGTGAAAATCGAGTTCAATGGGGAGTTGCATATTTAACAGCGATGGCATTTAATCACATAATTGTTCCCATTGACAAAAACTTAAGCGCTAATGAAATTCTTAACATTATTCACGAATCTGATTCCGAAGCGATAATCTTCTCAGATTCATTTGCGGGAATGATAAAAGAAAGCAAAGGTGTATTTAAAAACCTTAAACACTTTATTTCTATGGATCTTTCTGGCGAGAATGAATGGGTTTTTTCAATGCCGCAATTAATAAAAGAGTCACTGCCTATTCATATTTCAGAACTTCCGCAAATCAATCCTGATGAAACCGCCGAAATCATTTTCACATCCGGCTCTTTAGGCAGAGCAAAAGGAGTAATGTTATCTCAAAAAAACCTCGCTTCAAATCTTATGGCTATGACTAAGATGATTCAGATAACTAAAGAAGATAGATTCCTTTCTGTTCTGCCCATTCATCATACTTACGAATGCACTTGCGGTTTTCTGTGTCCTTTATTTATGGGATCGTCGGTTCACTATGCACGCTCTTTAAAAACAGTTTCGGAAGATATGCAAAAAGCAAAACCAACAATATTATTGGGTGTTCCTTTGCTATATGACAAGCTGTTCAAACGTGTTATGAAAACTATTCAAGATGACAAAATAAAATCTAAAGTTGTACCGCCGCTTATCAAATTAGGCGTGTTTGCTGAAAAGATTGGATGGAGAGGTTTACCTAAAAAAATATTTAAAGAACTTCATGAAAAATTTGGCGGATCAATCAGATTGTTCATTGTCGGTGGCGCAGCACCCGATCCTAAAATTGCAAAGGGTTTGAGGGAATTCGGATTTAACTTTGTACAAGGCTATGGTTTAACTGAAACCTCGCCAATTCTGGCTTTAAATCAAATTGATAATTTTAAAGATGATGCTGCCGGAATCCCGCTTTCAGGCATTGAAATCAAAATAAATAAGCCTACACCTGATGGAGTTGGAGAAATTTATGCAAAAGGTCCAAGCGTAATGATCGGCTACTACAAAAATGATTTGCTCACAAATGAAACTATTGAAAATGGATGGTTTAAAACCGGTGACCTTGGCTACATGGACAATGACGGATTTTTACACATTGCCGGACGCAAGAAAAATGTAATAATTGCTAAAGATGGAAAGAATGTTTTCCCTGAAGAAATTGAGGACATTTTGCACAGAAGTTCTTACATTCTTGAGGTATTAGTAATGGGTGAAAAGGATTCAAAACACAATGAAGTGATTGCCGCACAAATTGTAACTGATGCCGAAGCATTTATTGAGTACTCAAATAAGAACAACGTACCAATTACCAAAGAGCTTATTCACGAAATTGTTGGAAAAGAAATCAAGGAAGTAAATAAAGAGCTTCCTGTTTATAAACAGATAAGAAAATTTCACATTCGCGAAAAGGAGTTTGAGAAAACTACTACTCAAAAAATCAAACGATATTTGGTGAGCAAAGAAACTGAGGTTGGAGAAGAGTTGTAGAAGTCACTGGCAAGCTTTTAGTTTCCGCTTTAGTTTAATTCGAGATTGGACAATGTTAGCAGCGTAATAAAGTAATAATTTCTACGTTTTGTATAACAAGAATATCTGAGTTGGTTTATGGCATTATTTTTATTTGTACAATTCATAAAAGGCGAACTATTCAGACCAATCCTAATTCGTTAGTGGGAAATACATGAGGAAATATAGATCATCACATAATAACACACCCCACGCCCCTCTCAAGAGGGGACGATACGTACAGCTTCCCGTCTTGAGAAGGGAACGGAAGTGATGTGTGGCTGACTTGAGTAACTGAAAAGTCTAAAAAATGAAGATGAAAAACCGTTAGTTGAGGCAGATTTATCAGCCTCAGGCGGAGGCGGAAAGGTTTAGCTGATTTTCACAGATAAAAAAAATCCGTGCAGCTCTAAGTGAACTGCACGGATATAACATCATTTCCAGAAACTAAAGCTTAGAATCCTAAGCTAACTCCAAATATATGATTACCATCGAAATATTTCGCATAACGATAAGCGTAATCAACTTTAATTGAAATATTCTCGAACGAATAATCAACTCCTACACCGCCCGTAAAGCCATAAATATACGAATCTTCAAAGGCTTGTTGCGGAGCGAAAGTATAACCGCCTCTTAAGAAGAACATATTGTTATAGCCATATTCAAGTCCAACCTTATACTCATCGTCGGAGAAGTTGTTGTTCTTGAAAGATGTAGTAACAAGAATTGAATTCATATCATCAAGCAGTTTTGGTTTATAACCCAATCCAAGCTCGAAAGTTGAGGGTAATTCAAAAGGTGCAGAAGTAATCTGAACCAGCCCTGGAGGGCGACTGAACCCAGAAACTTCGGCTTCTTGAAGTAAGCCCGGTCCATCATATTGCATTTGTGTCCCAATATTTTTCATAACAATGCCAAAGCTTAATCCGTTAATTTCAGCAAGGTTATCATAAACAACGCCTACATCAAAAGCCATTCCGGAAGCACTAGCATCACCAAGAGACTCGGTAACAAGGTTTGCTGTAAGACCAACAGATATTCTTTCGGTAAGTTGACGAGCATAAGTCACACCGGCAACTAACATTTGCGGTGCAAAAGTTTTGCCTGTTCCATCAGGGTCTTGAGTTGTAGTAACCAAAATGTCACCAACCGAGAGTGATTTGAGAGCAAAAGAAAGAACTCCAAAACCCTCAAAGTTTGCGGATACAGCTCCGTATTCAACTCCAATATCAGCTATGTAATCCATATGAGAAAACATAACATTTGCTGAGTTAATGTTCTTTGATGTCCCTGCCGGGTTCCAATAAAGGGCTTCAACACCAAAAGACGTGGCCACGTTACCTCCAGCCATTGCCATTCCGCGAACACCAACGGGAATGAGAAGCTGTGAGGCTCCTCCGGTACCAGTTCTATTGCCTCCGCCGGCATATATGCAATCTACTGCCAGCAGAAAAGCAATTATCAATATTAAAAATCTAAATTTATTTTTCATTTTTACTCCTTGAGTTTAAACTTATTTAATTAAAATCTATCAAGAATCTGTTGTTCCTGAATGATAGCTAATTTCAGTATTTTCGTTTTGCCTACATCGGGCATATCGATATATGCGATGTACAATCCGCTTGCAACCGGTAATCCCGAATTGTTAGCTAGATCCCATCTCTCAAATTGAGTAGTCGAGTTCTTCTCAATTTCTTTAACCAAAACACCCGCAAGGTTGAATATTCTTATTGTGGCCTTTGCCGGTAAGTGGCTGAAAGTTACAAAACGATTATACTTGTTAAGCTCTTCAGAGTTTGCACCATAATATGGATT
>JBGSOQ010000181.1:0-26074 GCA_041739035.1 Ignavibacteriaceae bacterium
GGCATCCTCTGTGAGTACTCCACTGCCGTTATTTATAAATAATTGATCTGCCATTGGTGAATAACGATTCATGGTTATGTACATATCCGGATCTCCATCTCCGTCGGCATCTCCAAACATTATTCCATGTCCGCCATATTCTGCATAATGTGGCGGCCCAAAATTATTTTCCTTATCTCCTAACAGGTTAGTATTCGTTATATCTGTTATTGCTACTTGTGCATTTAGAGTATATGCTAGTAGATAAAGCAATGCTAATATTTTATTTGTCATATGTGTGTAATTAAAATTAATCGATAACTTCATAATATCCTTTTTTTAATGGGTAATTAAATGTTTCTATTAATGCTTGAATATAGTCAAGGTCATTTAGTAAGATAAGTCTCTAAATATCAATATCGCTGCAGTTGACTTTACTAACTATAAAATTATTGTTAATGCTAAAATTACCCTCTGTTGATTTATTCTGGGTTGATCTTGATCGATTTTCCAAAATTGGATCGAAAATTATGCTTGATAAGAAAAAAAGACTTGGGAGGGATTATCTTTTATATGCTTATGCATTAAATAATGCTGATCATTTAAAAACTTAGCACCAGTCAGATTTTTTAAATTTAAACTTTCATTATTAGCTTACTGTTTTAACTCAATTGGTTTTTGAATTAAACGTGATATAAAAAAGCGAATGAAATCCAGCTGTATTGAATAATTTTCTATTCTATTTAATCAGAGTCATCTTCTTTGTTTGAACAAAATCACCGGCAGTTATTCTATAAATATACATTCCGGTTGAGAGGCTGCTCGCATTGAATTCGACATCATAAAATCCAGCTTCTTTATCCTCGTTAAGTAGTGTTGCCACTTTTTCACCCAATAGATTATAAACTAACAAAGTAACTTTGGCTGTTTTAGGTAAAGCAAATTTTACATTAGTCGCCGGATTGAATGGATTGGGATAATTTTGATACAATATAAATTCATTAGGAACTAATTCTACTTCTACTTCCTTAGAATATTCGAACTTACCGTCGTTGTCAATTTGTTTTAGCCGATAAACAAATTTACTTCCACCGGTAGGATACTTATCCATTAATGAATACTTCTTCGGTGAGTTGCTGTTACCATTGCCCTCCACAAATCCAATTTTCTCCCAAATACTCACTTCTTTTCCACTTTTTGCTGCCTTCCTTTCAACCTCAAATCCATAATTGTCTACTTCAGTTTCAGTTTGCCATTTTAAGCTGACATTGCTTTGATTGATTGAAGCAGTAAATGATGAAAGTTCAACAGGGAAAGGATAATCTGAAGGATCTGTATATGTCCCATTTCCGCTTATATTTGTCGTTCCCCAAGGAGTAGTATTTGCAAAAGTTGCAATAAATGTATTATTTGGTGAATCAGTTCTCCATTGAATATTTGCTGATCCTGACCCATTAGCTCCCGTTATTTTAACTTTTGCGATAAGAGTGCCCAAACCCGAATTTGAAATAACTTGAACTGCGGCATCAAATTGGGGTTGGGTACCAGGTGCTGGCGCATTAATACTTAATACAGCCCTATTTGATACTTGTATTGAAGTTGCACCACCATAGGCTACACTATTTAACTTACTACCAAGTTCGCCAAGCTGGATTAACTCATAAGTAGGACTTGTAAAGTTTGCATCGTTAAAAGTGACAACAAAATCAGAACTTGCCAAATAGATTTCAGTCGCTCCGGTCCTTAACATGCAAATATCAAAACTAAAATCAGTTCCTACTAAAGTTTGATTTTGAATCGTGCATGTAAAAGTTTGAGCAAAGAAGCTTATAGGTAATAGAAACATTACCATTAAAATTATTTTCAGAAAAATTGTTTTCATTATTTTATCTTTCTTTATTTCAAATATTCTAATTTTTTAAGGAACCAATGAAATAAGATTACGATTATTCCATGTAATATTTCTATCAGCTGCATTTACCTGCCCGTCTAAATCAACATCTTGCATTAAGTATCCTACTTGATTTCTAAAATTCCACGTTTCATTTCTGTCAGCAGCATTTACTTGACCATCAGCATCTGCATCTCCGGCCCACATTCCCCAAATACCAGGCTCTACTTCTTTTGCTCCACCAGTTCCATAAAATTGACTACTGCCGGCAGTAAAGTTATATAAAGTTGGAGGGGTTGAATTATCATCGAGAGAAACAGACAGATTACTCATAGCAGCAAGATGATTACGATGCCTAATAGCAATATAGTAACTTGCAGGCGGAACATCAATGATAATTTGTTCGGTGTTACCGTCATCACCAACAATTTTACCATCTGATCTTAAAAATGCACTTTTGTACCCAATTGTATCACCGCCATTCGCAGAACTTCTAAGTTCAACCAATACCCAATCTACCACTCCCGTTGGAATGCTATCAACAGTCCGTGGATCTTGAGAATAAGGAGATGTTAACGGTATATAATTATTAGTTTTAAGTTCAGTGGACATCGTATCACCATCAGCAATATAAGGCCCTTCTAAGAAAACCTTTGTTTTAACTAAAACAAATTGATCAAAGTAACCTTTGCCATAAAGACCTGCCCTTTGTATATGGTCGACTATTTCAGCTGGAGTTAAAACTCTATTATATATTGCGACTTCATCCAGAAGTCCATTATAAAAATTATTATATTTAAAATAACCAAATGTCAGCGGATCGTAGCTCAAGAAACCTGACGGATGAAATGACTTGAACGTACTATACCCGACACCATCAACATAAAGCCTTAAATGACTATTTGCCCGGTCAACCATGCCCACAACGTGATGCCAACTTCCGTTATTGATAGCTGGTCCAGTAACTGAAGTTAATGCGCCTGTGCTATCTTCAATTGTAAATATTGTTTGATTAAGATCATTAATTCCTAATGAAAATTTTGTATCGCCTCCGCTCTTACCAAGAAACATTTTAGACACAGATGCCGACTGAGTGGTTTTAACGAACATTTCAACTGAAAAACTTTCGGTTGGGTAGAAATATAATGTCGAGTCATCAAGCACATCAACCTTGTTAGAACCGTTAAAACTTAGAGCTCCTTTTACAATTCCTGTCGCAGCAGTAGGTGCTGACATAGGGACTGCATCATTAACTCCCGGTAAATCTTTATAAGAGACTGGTGAACCCGCTTCATCCAGTTTCCAATATGAAACAAGATTGTTCGTTAAAGTTGGTTGAGGTAAAACTGTGATGTCGAAATTTTGAAAATCTGAACCCGAAGAATTGATAGCTTGAACACTTACAGAGAAAGTACCGGTTGAGGTTGGCATCCAATCAATAATACCTGTTTTTAAATTAATAACCATACTATCAGGAGATGATGTTAAAGAATAATTTGGAGCACCAACACCAGACGCATTTATATCGTACCGATACGGTAACCCCACGTAGGCTAAAGTGTCTGGATTAGAGGTGATAATTGGAGCTGACGTTGCTGTAGAATCAGGAAGAATTAATTGTAAACCTTCATACCAAATATTGGCCATCTTCAACCTGCCGGTATCATTTGGGTGTACACCATCCACAAAATCAGAGCTATCTAGAGCATTTTCCATATTCACAACCAATATTCTTTGGTAATAAGGCTCTCCAAGTCGAGTCTGAGCCATTAAATTAAGTGAGCTATCATAATCGTGCACCCATTGCGAGGACTGATTGAATTCATCAAACTTTGGAATTATTAATGCAATCACAATCCACATATTATCGTTATGAGCAGCATCAAAATTTCTAATATCGGAAATCATACTGCTAACGGAATTTACTACATTATTAATATCTGCTCCTTCATTATTGGTACCGATATGCAGCAAAACAATTTCAGGCTGAAATGAATTTAAATATGGTCCGGAAGTAATTTGCTGTTTTCCAACATTATCATATCCACTTGATAAAAGATACTTTGTATCGGCTGCATTTATTCCCGGAACGCCTTCATTTTCAGGATCAGGAAAGATTTCATAACCGGCAGCATGATGTCCTATAAAATCAATGTTGTAATTGTTTACCCTTAGTGAATCCCATAAATTATATCTATATGCTTTTTTATCTTTAGCATATGTAAACTCGTCTCTAAAAGCATCAGAAGTTATCGAATTACCCACGGGAAGTATTCTTATTAAATCACTAGGATTGAATTGTGGGGCGTTTATATAAACATATTTTGAATTTTGTGAAGAAATGCCGCCACCGCTTTGTCTGATCCTGATTACCGCACCAGTACTGGGAGTGTTTGGTACATCCCACAAGGAATAGGTTCCAGATGCTGCTGGTACACCGGTGGCAAATGTAAACCAAGTTAATCCTTGATTGTTAGAAAAATCTATATCAATATTAGATATGTCTATACTATTTGTCCAGGTAATTGCCGGAAAGTCTCCGGCATTCCATACTTCTGCGCCGTTGCTACTCGGATTTGGGTAGGTTAATGTTAATGTTGCTGCAGGTAAATTTGGATCAAAAGTAGTTGAGCCTGTAATTGAAGTAGTATTTTGTTTCTGAGATAAGGGACTGATAATTGAAAAAGTAGAATCACTTGAATCAATAACTAAATTATTTGAAAGATCCGAAATCCTAATTATTGCTTGTGTAGAATTAGAATCAGGTAAGATCCAATCGTAACTTTCTGCAATAGCCGGAAATGAACTCGTAATTAGTTCCCAGTCCAAACCATTGTTTAATGAATACTCAATTTTAACATTTTGAATTCCATCGCTTACCCATTTAATTTCATGAGAAGAATTCATCAATAATTCTTCTCCACCGAGCGGAGAGGTTACGGTTAGGCTTTGGGAGTAAATAAAATTAACATTTATCAGAGCAAATAATATAATAGCATCAAATCTTTTCATACTAAAAACATTTTTTTTGTTTGTATTATTACCGTAACCATCAATTCATAATAAATATTCTTCATGGTAAAATAATCAATAATTTTTTCAGATGAATATTTGAAAAATAAATATAATTACCAAAGAGTCTCCATTTCATACGAAAACCATAATACATGGCCAAAATTTGTGCCATTATACATTATCTAAGGATAAAAAAATACTCAACATTTTACTGATGTACATGGGTTGTGAATGTATTAATTACGTGTCTTTCTCAATCTGAGATTAATTCCCCCTACTAACTGGATTGTAGGATCAATCAAGAATGGCTGACATGCTTTAGAATCAAGTTCTTTTTAATAAATGTGCAGTTATCATGATAAAAACAAACTGGATCATATTTACGCAGAACGAAACAAGAGCTAAAGTTTGCTCTTCCATGAACAAGTCTTTAAAGTCATATATCCCCCACCGAATAAATATTGACAGAAATAAATATCCTACCAACAGAACTAAGCCTACTGAAACCCAAAAAACCTTATTCTCCTCAAGATTTATTAAGTAGTTATAAAAACCAACTTCAGTGTTTTGACTAATTGTTAAAAGGAGCCCCATGCCAAAAAGTGATAATCCCAATACGCTGCCCATAAGTGCAAACATCATTGAGTGTTTACCAAAAATTCCAAAAACACCTATTGTAATTGGCCCATTTAGCAGTGCAATTAATATAACCAACCAGCTTAAAATAAAGAATATAGCTCCAGATTTGTAAAAGAAATTTGGGGCTGGAATAAAAATCTGCAGCAAGTGTCTCATGCCATCTGTCCAGGTTTTTAAATGTGGTTTTCGGTCTTTCTGATCAGGAGAAAGTGAAATTGGAACGTGAGAAACTTTTGCATTGGATACAATAGCTTTTACCAGCATTTCAGAAGCAAACTCCATCCCATCCGCATTTACATCCCAGCTTATAAAACTATTCTTTTTAAAACATCTGAAACCAGAATTACAATCGTAAATTCTATTAGTTTTATTTGCATATAGGCTGTTGATGATAAACGTGAGGATTGGAGTTCCAACATATCTATGCAAAAACGGCATTGCCTTCTTGTGAATATTCCCATTTATCCGATCACCAATTACCATATCATAACCTTTTGATAGTTCTGAAATTAAGTTTGGTGATTCATAAAAATCATAGGTATCATCGGCATCAGCAAATACAATAATGTCTCCTTCAGCATTATCAATCCCAAATTTCAACGCCGCCCCATATCCTTTAGTTGGACAGTGAACAACTCTTGCTCCAAATTTTTTAGCAATTTCAACAGAAGTATCTGTACTGCCGTTATCCGAAACAACGACCTCAGTTTTGTATCCTGAGAGAGACGAATCTTTTACTTTATTTATTTTATCGAGTACAATTGGAAGTGTTTTTTCTTCATTGAGACACGGTAGAACAAAAGAAATTGAATTCATGATTTTTTTATATAATATTCAACAATAAAGTTAAGAGGTACATTCAAGAACAATAAATGAGAGACAATAGAATTATCAACTATTAATAAATTATTGTTCAATAAGTGTGCCGATACGACTGATAAAAAAAATCATAAATTTAATTTTACTGAAGTTGATCCAACGTTGGTCGGTAATTTTCTCGTAAAACCGAGAATGAGAAACCTATTATGCCTTCAGTCAATAATACCAGGAAACTGACAATTCTGATACCGAGAGCAATCGATATCGCTTGATTAGCTGCAATTCCCGATAGCATCAAAATACCTGTCCAAATAGCTTCATCAGTTCCAATATTTAAGGGTGCATTTAAGGGCAGCAGCGAGATAGAATACATAGCAGTTGTGGCCAAAAAACACTCCATAAAACTAAGAGGAGTGTTAAAGGCAATTAACGCAAGAGTATCAAATAATATTGCTGAAAACCAAATAAGTAATGAATTAATTAATGTTCTTACTAGTGTTGTCATTCCGAAAGTACGATTAAAACCAGATTGAAATAGTTTAATTCGGTTTGTAAACCAATTTTCATTTTTGCTGAGTGGAATCCGAGGTACCCAGAAAGGAAGACTAAGAATAATGACTAACATGGCAGAAGCTATTCCAATTATTGCCCAGCGAAAAGAGTACATTTCGCCAAACAAATTTCCTGTGAATGGAACAATAAAAAGTACAAAAGTGAACCACAAAGCTAGCGCTATAATATCTGTCAACCTTAAAAAGAGCCAAGTGGGAGCTGTCTCAGCTATTGTTGGGGTATATTGATATTTTTTTAATGCCGCTAAATAGACTAACTCACCCGTGTTAAATGGCAAAATGTAGTATACTACTCTAAGAACAGCAAAAACACCATATAATCCCAACCAACGCCCAGGCGCAGGATAAAAATAACCAAATCGTATAGTTTTAAGAATAGTAACTGAGATACCAACTAGAAATGCTGCAAAAAAGTAAAATAAATTGACCCTGAAAAAATTATTTAAAAAATCAGAGAGAGAAATTTGACTTATTAGAAGTCCGAATAATGATAGTCCGAAAAAAAGCATCCCCCAAATTTTTAGTTTTTGCCAAAGAACTTTATACTTGCTTCCCTTCTCATCAACTTTTGCCGAACTGAACAATTGGCGAAAAAAACTAATAAAATTTGATATTGAGATGAAATTTAATCGCGTCATAGAGTAACCTAGTTCTTATTTACCAACAGTAAATCGTTTGTCTACCAAATCTGCCAACAATCCAATAATGGCTGTTTGAATAAAAGCAAAAAATGAAATAAGTGATTTCTCAGTAATATTCTCTAAAACAAAAATATCGTATGATAACAAACTCAAAAAAAATAAAAACATTACTAAAGACATCGGAATAAAAATTTTCAATGGATTAAAATACATAACTGTGCGCCCAATCAGCTGAACAAAATTGATAGTATCTTTTATTGGATGAATCTTGGATTTCCCTTTTCGCTTTCCATATTCAATAGGAATATACTTTACATCATATCCATTGCAATGCATAGCTAAAGTAATAGTTGTAGTAAAAGAAAATCCTGATGGATACAACTGAAAAAATCTCATAGCTACATCTTTTTTGAATGCCCTTAATCCTGAGTTTAAATCGGGAATATCTGTTTCAGAAAGATAATTGGCCAATTTTCCCAAAATCCATTTCATTGGTTTTCTAGCAAGTGAAATATTTTTGCTTGTACTGGCCCTTGCGCCTACAACCATGTCGTAATCATCCATAGATCTTACAAGTTCGGGAATCTTTTCGATTGGATATGTACCATCTGCATCAGTAATTACAATAATGTTTCCTTTAGCTTTTTTAAGTCCTGTTTTTAGAGCAGCTCCATAACCAATGTTTTTAGAATGTTTAAAAAATATTATCCCATCCAGGTTCTGTATAATTTTTCCACTCCTATCAGTAGAACCATCATCTACTATAACAATCTCAAAATTTAAATTTGAATTTGTCATTGTTTGCTTAAGTTTCCCCACAACATCTTCGATACATTTTTCTTCGTTATGTACAGGAATTATAACCGTGATTAAATCTTCCTTCTCCTTTAAGAAAGGTTTTTGTTCCTGTATTACAATTTCATCAGATATTGCAGACATTTCTAAATTTCCTCTACCCTTTCTTTTTGTTTTGTAAATATCGATCAAACATCGGATTTTAATAATTACTTACTATGAACCAATAAATGATTTCTTTTTCTGATTCTAATTCTTATTTTTTTTCTTCTTTAAAATATCTTCATACATATGCATAGTATTTTTAGCCATTCCCTCTAAGGAGAAATTGGCTAAAGCCCTTTCTCTTAGTTTCTTGCTCAATTTGGCCTTTTCTTCTTCAGAATCCAATAAATTTAATATACATTTTGCTAAATCCGTTGAGTCTTTGTGCTTCGCATAAATTCCTAAATCTCCTAAATATTCCCTATTCATGGGAGTATCGAATACAACAGTAGGTAACCCCATGCACATATAATTAATTAGTTTACCGTTTGTTTCTTGTAACGATATTTTTGGACCGACGGCAATTTCACATAAAGATAAATGTCTCGGCGCATCGTGATAAGGCATTTTACCAGTGAATGTAACATAACCATCAAGTCCTAATTCTGAGGATTTCCTTTTATACATTTCCAAATTCAGAAAACCCATTACAATAAGATGGACATCATTTCTTTTTTGCAGAATCAATTTCATCGATTCCAGCAAATAGTCAATTCCCTGGTAAGGTGTGAGTAATCCGACATATCCAATTACTTTTCTATCTTCCGGTATATTTAATTTTTTTAAAAGTGCTTGATCCCTACTGCCTCTTGAGAATAGGTCTGTATCAATCCCAAGCTTAAATTGATAAACCTTATCTTTGTCGACCTTTGATTGTCCCAGGACTGATTCTTTTCTATGCTCAACTTCAACCATAACTCCTTCGGCACTTCGATTTATCTTATTTTCAACGAAGCCAATTATCTTATCAATCAGGGCATTACTCGGAAGACCCCGCTCTTTATATTCCCCAAGCATGCTTCCTTGTACATCCAAAACAACAGGTATATTTAGCAATTTTCCAACAATTATTCCTATTAAACCGCCTTCATGAATATGTGCATGGAGAATATCCGGCTTAAATTTAATTGCAGTCTTGAAAGTATGAAGTAAAAGCAGAAAGTCTAAGTATAAATAATGAAATGACACATTTTTTAGTGGATCCTTATACCACGGTACACGCATGGATCGTGAGATTTGAACTCCTTCGATATCCTGACCTAAATGGTAACAGCAAAGAATAAGTTCATTTCCTTGTTGCTTAAGAGCTTTATACTCTTCAAGTATTTGAACAGAAAAACCAATATCAACATAAAACGGTCTTGGTGCTATCATGAGTACTTTATATGTATTGTTTTTCTTCAAATCATATTTATCAGGACTTGTGTTATACGAGTTTAACATTATGATCTAAAGCCTTTCAAACAGATTGTGAAAATTATTCTCTTTTTTGTGCGTCTTATTTGTTTCTAAACTAAAGCCTACAATTATAATGTTGTGGGCATAAGAAAGTTATCAATTTAGCTTATAGACTAAGAAATCAACAGGCGCTGATTGATCTGCATAAACGAGCGACCATCCATCTATCGGTTTTGTCTCGAACAGTCCTTTTGAAGGATCAAATCCAAAATATTGTCTAATTTCTACCATATCATCCAATCTTTGTGGTACCATTATAATATAAGTTACATCATGTTTTCTTAAAAATGATTGAAACCTAGATAAGTTTTCCGTTTGTACATTATCAGGAGCTAAAATCCATGTTCCTGTTTTCAGCTGCCAATTAAAATTTGGACCCAATGTGTATTTTTCATTTTCTTGGAGATTCGTCCTTAGCCAAGTTAATAACTCAAGACGACTTTCACTATATTCAACGGAGTTAAATGGGTTTGATAGTGTTTTTTTTGTAAGGTTAATTCCTGAATAAATTAGAAGCATAAGCACTAAGACATAGGGAATGTATGAAATTAGATTGAACTTCGGATACTTTAATAAAATCTTATTATTAACAAAATCTATTATCGTAAAAATTCCATATGCCACATAAATCCAAATAAGCGGTACTAAGGGAAGGAAATATCGATCAATAGGATTGAATGATAGAATAACAAAAAAGACAAGGAGCGTTGAGGTAAAATAAATCTTCCCCCCATTATTTTTACTTCTTGATAGACCAATAATTAAAAACAGAAATAACAATATCTCCCATATCCAGTTTAAACTACTACGGAAATGTTGCTCGACTACATTAAAAGAAGATAAGAATGTTTCAACTTCATGCCATACTCCACTTAATAGTTTTTTAGTCGATGGGAGTAAATCAAAGAAACTGTTATCAGAAGATTTTGGTTTAGCGCTGTCCACTTCACTTTTATCAAATTTCCAGAGTGTAGCACCCTCATCAGGGCTAAAAATCACGTACATATTTTCATCTATGTGGTCTTTTCCATATGTAATTATGTAATTGTTAACATTGAAAAAGGGATTTTTATAGACAATTATGTTCCTTATCAATAAGGGTGAGGAAATAAATATGAAAAGAAGAAAAAAAGACCAGAAGTATTTATTTTTTAGGATTCCAAATTTATAGATTACGATAGCAGCGAGTCCAAATCCCGGCAATAAAATTAGACTCGTTCCTTTGGTTAAATACGCTAATCCAGCGAATATACCGGCATAAGCCCAATACTTATTATTATTAAAGCCCTCAATAATACAGTACATACATATAAGGCTAAACAGTATTAATAATGATTCACAAGCAACTAAAGTAGTCCACTTTATAAATAGTATGTTAAGTACTAGACCAAAAACTGCCACAAATCCAACTAAATTTCCAAACATTTTTTTTGCTATAAAATAGAGCACAACAAGGAAAATTAAGCCGATAAGAAAACTGATAATTTTGGCGACTATAAAAAACGAAATATTGGTTGAAGCAAACGGCGTAAGCAATAGAATATATAATGGATGCTGATTGGCTTGTGTATATCTACCGGTAAGACATAAATTTAAAAAACCGGGAACTCCCCCATAATTATGAACAAAATTTGCTTCACCTAAATATGCTGTTGTATCCCATGCTTCCGGATCCCTGGCTGTATTTATTCCATCAATACCAAGAAGTAAGAAATTCGAGTACAACAAGATAATTATTAGAATATTAAGTGTCTTATTTGGTGCGATATACTTTTCTTGAAGTGATTTGAATTTATGAATAATAGACTTTTTCATAAATATTTAAATAATTATATCATATCCATAGAAGAAATCTTTATTTAGATTATTCATAAGAGGATAACAAAACTTTTTACCAGCCACTTTTAATTACATCACAAACTCGATTAACATCTTCGATGCTTAATTTAGTGTGCAAAGGTAAAACTAAATATTTATCTTCAACGGAATCCATATTAGGAAGATCATTTCGTCTTCCGCCAAAAATTGAATATCTATCATTTCTGTAATGAACCTGGGCAGACTCAATTTTATGTTCATGAAGTTTTTTCACTAAATCAATTCTTTTCTCCACTAAAACAGTTATTAGCCACGCTGCATGTGTTCTGTCTTTTAGATCGGGCCCTATTACCCTAACGCCAGGAACATTATTTAATTTTAATTCATATTCACGAAAAAGTCGCTGCCGATGGTTAATTATATCATCAAACTCATTAAGCGACGCGATTCCTAAACAGGCGGCAACATCGGTCATCTGATACTTATATCCAACTTCATAAATATCATTTTCCCAAATACCCCCTTGTTTTGCTGCTCTGTCTATTCCAAACCATCTTAATCTTTTTGATTTTTCGAGAAGAGAAGTATTCTTGAAAGTTATTAACCCACCATCGCCAGTAGTAATGTGCTTAATTGCTTGAAATGAAAACATCGTAAAATCGGAAACTGCTCCAATAGGAATTCCATTGTATGTAGCCCCAAGTGCGTGAGCTGCATCTTCTATTACCGGAATTCCAAACTCATTTGCAATTTTATGAAGTTCGTTCATATCGCAAGGAAGACCAGCATAATGAACGCAAACAATTGCCTTGGTTTTTTCATTTACAAGCTGGCGAACGTGATCGACACTTATATTAAGCGTGTCAACTTGAACATCTGCAAATTTAACTTTTGCACCGATATACAATAACGGGATATTGGTTGCAGTGCAAGTAAAAACCGGGACGACTACTTCATCGTCTTTTTTAATATCTGCTAAAAGATATGCTAAGTGAAGAGCATCTGTTCCAGATCCAACTGCAATGGCTGGATTTCCATTAGTAAATCTCTTTTGAAACATCTTTTCAAATTTATCTACTTTTGGTCCTTGACCTATCCATCGCGTTGAAAGAGTTTGACTGATTTCTTGAAAACTCGAAGGTGCGATATGCGGGTGAAAAAGAACAATGTTTCCTTTTTGAACCTCCATTAGGGGAAATTCATTTTGTGGTAAATTCTGATTTTTGTTATCTAGTTGCATAGACCATTACCTATTATAATTTTTGAAATTTTAGCTGTCAAAGTAAGAATTTTTATACAATAATTATGCCTCGTAAAGATATAATAAATGCCATAAATTTTTGCTATTTCAATCATATTAAGAATAATTGGCAGTATTTAATCACTTTTTGAGCAATTTTAACATTAAATCTTATATCAAAATGGCGTTATAGTTGCATTTAGTAGTGTGTAACATTTCCTTTTGTATGGAAAAATAGATGAAGCGAATATTTTCTTTCGTGTTTACTTGGTTTGTAAAAAAACAACCAAATTTTTGCCGATGGAAAGATGAGGATTGTGATAATCTATTTTTTTGCATCGATAAAATATTCAGTTTTCTATGAATCTCAATATTTAGATTTAAAGAAAAATTATGGTTTAATTTTGGGAACAAAAACTTCTTTCACTAAACGGAAGCGTCCATTACCGTACAGAAAAAAGAGATTACTTCCTGGATAGAAAATAAATTTATCATTCAACTTAACTGATAGTTTTGTTCTTTTATTTTTTTTATCTACTTCTAACACTTTAACGTAAGCATTTTTAGTTTCTTTAGTTTCTCCTATAAAAGAAAAAGGTTCCAACCTTGCATGCGGTTTTGGATTATATATTTTTTCTATTTGCTGACCAAAAGCATCAATATTTTTTGGAATTAAATAATTATTTTGATAATCAATCTCATCTAAAATAAAATTTCTATCATCTTGCCAGGTCAAGTTAACCTTTTTATTCTCACTACCTTGATTGTATAAAAGTATAGAATAGATATATCTTTTTCCATAACCTTTAAAATTATCAATATAATTTAATGATTCTTCCAACATAAATGATGCAAACACTGCATCCATTGAATTAACTTTAGAGATAGGAAACGTGATAAAATACAGATTTGCAGCTTTAGAAATTTTTTGTTGATATTCTTTCATATCCACTACAAAATTCTTCATAATTTCACCACTCGCAACCATTTTTTCATTATTCTTTAATATAAAAATAGAATTGAAAACCAGGATAATTACCATCAGAAATATCACAAATGCTTTGGATAGACGGGTCGGAATATTCTTTGATTGAATCAGCTTATAAAAAAGAATCGAGATAAAAATAGAAAATCCAACTGAGGATAGGTACAAATATCTTGATTGATATTGACCGATTGCAATAAGAGAATTGTGAACTGGCATTAAATTGACGAAGATCCACATGTAAAAAAATGTGAGTAAGAATAATTTATGTTTGATAAGCCAAATAAATAATGCCAGCAGGATGATAAATAAAATAACGGAAAATGCAAAAAATATAAAATTATGCTCTATCTGAAATCTAAAAATTGTAATGTTATATTCGCTGCCAACCGGCCAGAATAAACCCGCCAGCCCGTAAATATCTCTTAAAAAACTTTCTACACTCAACTGAAATACCTGATTTGATCCTTCCTTTGTGGTATAATTTCCCCCCATACCACCCAAAAATTGAATTCGTGCAAATAAATAGATGACGGATAAACTGAAGTAAGGCAAAGTATACTTTATGGTAGCCAATAACTTTACGGCTGTTTTGGAAAACTTTAATATCATAAATATTATCGCAAAAAAACCACCAATGTATAAAAATAATAACCGATAAGAGTTTATTTTATTTATAGTGGCTTCAAGTAAATTTCCATCAGAACTTAATAAGCTGGCAGCAAAACGTGGACTGAAAATTATCGCGAACGCAATTAATGAAATACCTAAAATCAGTGCAAGCGCTGGGAGAAGTGTAGTATCAATCCTGGTCAGTTCTTCTTTTTCCTTTATACTTGAAAAAAGGAAGATGTATATCACCAAAATTAATGGGAAAGATATCGCCATTTCTTTCGACCACAATGCAAAAATGAAGGTTATTAATGAAATTAAATAAATTAAGATCGATCTTTTTGCGAGAAATTTGATAAACAATATTAACGTCAGTAATAGAAAGAAGGTAACAAAAGGATCAACTCTGCCTGATATCCAGGCGACCGGCGGCAAAGAATCACCATGAAGAATGTGAAGAGCAAATAGCAACCCGGACATGAGTCCGATTGTCTTTCTTTTTGTAAGATAAGAAGCTAATAAATAAACTAATATGATGTTAAATATGTGAATTAATAAATTTGTCACGTGCCTGCCAAACGAATTATCATCACCATATAAATGCCTATCAAACTGATGAGAGAGATATTCGATTGGCCTATAATTACCTCCATCATTGTAGCCATAAGTATTTGTTGTAAATATTTTGCCAACACTTCTATCTGAATGAAGTAGTGAATTAAGGTCATCTACCTCGGAAAAATATCCGCCCAGGCTATTATAAAACACTATAACAGTAAGTAAAACTAAAATGGAAATATTAACTAAATCCTGATGTTTTTTATAGAAATTTGAAATATAGAATTTTATTTGATTCATAAAGATTTTTATTTGTTCTTATTAAAATATTTTTTCGCCGGCGAGTCTTCTTTTCAATTTATCTGCATAAATAGAAAATAGTCGTTTTCTGCCATTACCAGGAAGTCTAAATATAAAATCATTCTTAATACGTGAGCTGAAAAGAGGATCATCTCCTGGTTTATTGATTTTTTTATCCTCAAGTATTCCCCAAAAGCAGCTTTTGATTCCCAGCTCTCTGCAGATATTTATAGTCTCAATATTGCCTCTAGTCCATGGCAAACACAAATGATTTCCGGCATTGCTATCGAGTCTTTTTTGAATCAATTCTCTAGCAATATTTAAATCTTGCATCGCATCTTCTTTCGAATGCTTCTCTATACTAAAATAGCTATTTGAACTGGATTCCTCTTTGAAAATATTTTTGATGGCGTTCTTCCAATCGCCCTTAGTCCTTAATGAATCATTATAAATCTCTTTGCATTTCGATATGAATTCCGGATGAATGTTAAGTTTGGGACCAGCGAGCATTAATGGCGCGGATTCAAATAAAGGCAATCCAACAAAATCAGAACTGGAAACGCTTTTTCCTAAATTATTTAATGAGTAATAAGCAGAACCTTTAAAATTATAAGGAATAAAAGAATCGTCTGGTGTTATGTAATCGACTACATTAAGATTACAAAAGATTTCACGATGGAATAGTGTGTGCGATTCAATATTCAGAAAACCTGAGGAGTACATTGCTTTAATTTCTTGCCAGTTGCAAAGCGTCTCATCACTGGTATCTTTCTCATGAATTTCTATTAAAGAACATTTATTGTTCCAGAAATCTTCAAGATTTTTTCTGCAGGAATTTTCCTCTGCTGTTATACCAGGAATAACAAAAACAGTAGCATGCATTTTATATTTTTTTAGCAAAGGATACGCATAACGCCATACACTGGATCGGGCATCATCAATTGTCAGAAGAACTGATTTGTGACCCTGATAATTTTTGTTCTCAATGATATTTTTATAGAATTCATCAATAGATAATGTTTTGTATTCATTTTCTTTTAAATATTGAAGCTGAGATTCAAATAGAACGGGTTCGATTGTATGATATACAAAGACCGGAATTCCGTCAAGATTTAGTTTATCGTTCTTAGAATAAACAAATTCCGGATAACCCGAAACTAATGATCTAAATTCAATCATGAATTGATCTTTTATTGAATGACGCATAAAGTGAACGTTCTACGAAGTTGTTTAAGGAATAATTTTTTTGATCAAATTCCAGTAAAAATTTAAAAATGATGATAGAGTTGAAATGGCTATCTTAATAAATCCATACTTTTGAATTAATGCCGGTGCAACATAAAGATCACCTGTAAACAGAACTTCCCTATCTGACACAGTTTTTATATTTTGAACAAATTTACGTTTTTCAATAAGTGTTCGATAGTTTTTTAAAATTAAAAAATTACCTTTTAAGTATTGGGGAAAAACACCTTTCACTAAAACGAAAGCCGCCTGAAAAAATTCATAAATGATAAATACAGGCACCAGCAAAATGATTAGCGAAATTGAGTAATGTGAAAGAATAAATAGCCATCTATTATAAGTTTGACCAACGACTCTAAATTTCCTTATTGTATCAACAATTTTGTTTTCATGAAGAGCAAAAGCAGTCGGTATATATAAGCATTTATATCCTGCTCTAAGAAGTCTTTGATAGAATTCGCCGTCATCGCCCCAACCCATCAATAATTTCTCATCAAACCCTCCGACCTTCAATGCGGCTTCACGATTAATTAGACAAATTCCTCCACCGCTATTTGATGAGGGTATTGAACTTTTTTCTATATACGTTTTATCCCTTTGCTCAGAGATTGCCGCTCCAATATAATGTACCTTTGTTCCAGCTGTATAAACTTTTTCTGGTTGATCCCAATGCATTAACCTTGGTGTACATGTAGCAATTGTTTCATCTTCTTCCATCACCTTCAGCAATTCAAAAAGACAATTCTTATCAAATTTAAGATCATTATCTGTAATAAAAATTAATTTACTTTTACCAAGACTCAATGCTTTATTTCTGAGTAAGTTTAATTTCTTTGTATTATAAGATAAAATATGAATATCAACTTCTGGGTAGGATTGCTTAACAAGCTCAATTGAATCATCGGTTGAGTGATCATCAATAACTGAAATAGAAATTTTTACATTTTCACTTTTATATAAAGATTCGATAGTTGAAAGAATAGTATTTTTGCCATTGAAATTAAAAATATATACTTCTATTAAGTTATTATTCATTTGAACTCACGAACTCATTTTTGTTTTCTAAAATATTTTGTTCCTTTAGAGGAGATTTGTAAAATAAATAACCGCCGCCGCCAAAAATTAATGTGTTAAGTGTGTCAAGAAATGAGTTGATAAAAGATATAATAACAGCATCATTAATCGACATTCCTACTAACGTAAAGAATCCAACGAATGCTCCTTCTCGAAGTCCAAAACCTCCAACTGAAATAGGCAGCATCATGACTATCATTATTAAAGGTACAAATAAAAAATAATACACTATGGGAACATTGATATCGAATGCGAGAGCGATGAAATAATAAGTTAAAACTCTTGTTATCTGTACAAGAAGAGTGACAAAAAAAGATAGCAACAACGTTTTAGGATACTTTTTATATTCTAAAATTGAATTGTGAAGTTTCGTACCGTACTCAAATATTTTCCGATATCTAATAGGTTTTTTTAGTTTTTGGAAATAATTAATTACCCAGTCCTTTTGGAATAAATAAATTGAAAGAACACTAAGAACAAAAAGACCAACCACATATATCTTAATGTTGTATTTCGAAATAACGTCTCCGGCAAAAAATACCGAGATAACCCCTAAAATTAAAAGAGCAAACATTCCCAATACACGATCTACAAACACAGATGAGATACTTACTGATTTTTCTGAATTATTTCTTACCAAGTAATATCCTCTTACAACATCGGTTCCAACACTTGAGGGAAGAAATAAGCCCAGAAAGCTTCCAATTGCATTTATCCAAAATAATCTTCCAAAAGACACAAATATGTTTCTGATCTTTATGAGTAAGTTCCACTTGTAAGTCATCTCTAATCGCTCAACAAAATTTAGAAGAGATGCAAAAATAATTAAATATATATTTGCGCTCCCAAGATTCCTTAAAACAGTATCCCAGTCTATTTTCACCAACAAAAATGTTAGAAGTGAAACGCTTATGCACGCTTTCAGAATAAATATTAAAGTTTTCTTTTGAATCATCTTATCAAGTGAAAAGTTATTTTATCTAAACATTATTATAACACTGATATTCGTCAATTTATTTTTAGCTTATAAATTTTTTCAGTGTTTTTGTAGTAGATTTTTTGCAGAACGGAATCGGGCAAGTTTATGCCGTATATTTTCCAACTTCCTTGATTTATTGCACCCTGCATCGGATAATCTATATATTCGTTTTCAGTTTCAAGAAATTCAAAATAAGCTCGATAAAACTTAGCGACTGACCAGCCTTTTACTGTGAACAGAGAGCCACCATCAGTACCAAACAAAATTCTATCTTGATATTTAATGAAAAATTTTCTTGTCGTGTAAGGTTGTCTTCCCAATTCAGACAAAGTAGTACTTAAATCAAGATAATAGTTTGGATAAGTATCCAGAAGATATGCTGCGTAACTTAGGTCATCGGTATTCCATCCCATATGGCAGCCAATAAAAATTGTTTGTGGATGTTTCCTTAAAACATTTTCCCGCCCTTTCAGAATAGTTTCTCTGCTTGGAATTCCCGGTCCATAATAACTCCATTCAGAATACCTTCGAAGCTCAACATATCTTTCATTAAATCTATTTACAGGTTGAAACATTGGAGCTGGATCACCCATATGCCAAAGAACTGGTACGCCAAGTTCACCTGCTTTAGCCCAAAGAGGATTAATTCTTGGATCATCAACTGGAAGGACTTTTCCAGATTCATCCTTAGCTGTTAATCCGAGATTCTTCCATAACTCTCCTTCCCCAATTGCACCCATTTTTATGGCGCTTTCTAATTTACCTGGTAATGAGGAAAGCCTTTCATCTGTGTTGATGCCTGGAGGAAAGCCTGTCGGCCATAAATTCTTGAACCTATCGGGATATTTCCTTGAATACCTATTTAATGCCTCATCCAGATTTCCATTCTGAACATCACTGTTAAATATCATTCTTACGCCGACCGAATCCATAGATTTAAGCAGATTTTCAGGCGATAGAACTTTTCGATCGGCTTCGGTTTGGAAAGCTGAGCTAAGATGAAAATTAATATCTATTACCGGATACCTAGCTTTAATAATTTCTTTTTTCTCTACTTTAAGTGTTGACCTAGGTTCAAAATCCGATAATAAAATATCTTGCCCAAGTAATAAATGCAGGGCCTTTGGGTACTCACTGACTTTTAAAACTATGTTTGAAGGATACTTTGTATCAATGTAGGTTATTTTAAATAGTAAAAAATAAGATATTATCCCAATAACAATGACACCCAAAATGTATAATTTGGATTTTTTTAAAACCTTTCTTCCAAGAAATAATAGCGACCCAAATGTTAATACGCATCCTATAGTTATTGCTATCAGTTGATAGGACATCAGTCTGTTAGTACCATCATCACTTAAAAATTTTGCTGGATTAAAATTCGTTATAACATAAGAAGGGCTAAAAATATATCCTGCGGCCGCAATAGCAATGCCAATTATACAAATACCGATAATGTACTGGAGAGTTCTCTTTTCAACTGCAAGTCTGCTAATAATTACGCTGCCTAAAATTAAAATTACCCCGACGATGATGATATAATGACGGATAAGATTAATTTTGGTTATTGTCCAATCAGAGTTTAACATTTTTGCGAAACCAAGTTTTGCAAGAATATTAGGATTAATTATCAATCCAGCTGCAAGCAGTAAAATTCCAAAAATTCCTAAAAACTTTATCGATTTATTAAGCATTACACTTCCATTTTAATTTTCAAACAAAATGTTTCTAAAGAGGTTATTAAACATCCAAGACACTTTACAAAAAGATTTTTAATAATGATTATTCCTTTATGCGACTTCTCAGGATTTTTGCGGGTACACCACCAGCAATGGAATATTGTGGTATTTCACCTGATACAATGGCTCCGGCAGCTATCACTGATCCTTTTCCAACTCTCGTTCCATCCAACAAAACGACATGAGCAGCGAGCCAAACATCTTCTTCAGTCTGTACTCCGCCTTTACCATCAAAATCCGGTTGCTGGCTGATAGGGATATCAGTTCTATCGAGTTTATAGTTACCTCCGCCAACAACATAGGTATAAGCAGCAATTAAATTATCTTTTCCAATTACGACTCGGTTGGATGAAAAAATTTCACAGTTGAACCCGACATTTGCCCGTTCTTCCAAAACAATCTCTCCACCCTTACAGCTTAGTATTGTATTCCTTCCAATAAATACGTCATCCTTTAAAGTTATTCCACTGCTCTCAGAGCCTTTGGCATCAAGTAAAACGTTATCATCAATGATAACATTATTTCCTAAAGATATTTTTCTCGGATGTCTAATAACAATATTCGCTCCGAATACAACTCCTCTGCCGGTTTCGCCTAAAAGTATGGGATAAAACTTTCCGCGAAGAAGTACACCTAATGCTCCTGGAATTCGTGAAAAAAGAAAGACAATTAGTTCATATTTCAGAAGATCCCAAAAATTATCTGTACCTATTATTAATTCCTGATATCGTTTTAACTTCGACTTGCTAGCTCCTGTTACTGCTTCCTGAATTTTATAATCTTTCTTACTCATTTTTCACTTAAGAATTATTTAAAAATGAAACAATATTTCTAAATCCACTTATTTTTCAAATACCAGTCCGCTGTAATTTTCAATCCTTCATCAAGCGAAACTTTTGGTGAATAACCAAGTATCCGTTTTGCTTTTGATATATCAAATGCACGATCTTTTACAAAAAAATCAACACGACGCCGATAAATTGGCGGTGAAATTCCGAAAGGCTTGCAAACAATTTCACAAAGGAGTCCGCCAAACCATACTGGCCAAACTGGAATATTGAATTTTGGAACCGGCTTATTTAGTATCGCAGCAATTTTCCCAACTAATTCACTTAAGGTCAAGTATCCTTCGCCACCTATTGTAAATATCTGTCCGACTGATTCTTCCTTTTCACCTGCTAAAATGAATCCCCTGGCTAAGTCTTCCACAAATGTCATATGATATAAAACATTTCCATTTCCAATCATTCTAAATTTGCCGTTATAAATGTGTTTATATAATTTCAGGAATCGAGTATCACCGGGCCCATAAATTCCTACCGGTCTTACAATAGCAATTGGTAATTTTTCTTTTTTATAGAATTCTAAAACTAGTTTTTCGCCATCAACCTTAGATTCCTGATAGTAATCACCCGGAGAATATGGGTCTTCTTCTTTTGCTGGTGGATTTTGTATATCACCTTGAACTCCCACAGTACTTGAATGAACGAACTTTTTAACTCCGGCTTTTTTTGCTGCTTCAAGCAGTTTACGAGTACCTTCCACATTTACATCCCAGAAATATTTTCGTGGAACATTTTCGGTTCGATAAGCAGCAGCAATATGGTAAACTACATCAACTTTACTCATTACTGATGAAAAATCGTAATCTACAGCAAGATCTCCATAATGAAGTTCTAAGGGAATTCCATCAACCAGTTTCATGTCAGCATTTTTTCTTACTAACCCTCGGACTTTATATCCTTTTTCTATTAATTGACGGCAAACGTAACTAGCTGTAAAGCCATTCGCGCCTGTTACTAAAGCTGTTGGCAACTTTCCTTCTCCAATGTTTTAATGTGAACTTTTTTCGCTTATTATTCGTGATTTATAAAATGATTCAAGCCTCGAAATCTCGTCTGAAACTCTAGCATCATCCCAATTAAATAAATCACAAATTTTTTGTGAATTTTCCAATGCTCTTGCAGGATTATCTCCCATTGTAGTCCTTCTTATCATTAGATCATCGAGGTGAACTACAGATTCATTCTGAATAATCTTTCTAAATGTATTTTCCCATCCATTACCTTGCTTATAAGACCAATCACTTTTTACCATCCCTAGTTCTTCTTCACTCAATGGTTTTCTTCCATCGGGAGAAAACTTAATCACGTCGGATTCAAATATTTTTTTTATAGTCTTCTCAGCCACCAATCTTGCTGTAGTAAATTTGACTCCAGAGATACTGAAAAATCCAGCAGGACCTCCCCTTTCACCATGGTTAACAATAACCTCTCGTACAGCGAGTTTATCACTTCCTTCCGCTTTAGCAGGAAGAAGCCCTGGAAATATTTGCAGTACATCCGAAGGTTTAAGATTAAGATTCTTAATGCTGTTATTTAATTCATTTATAAAATTATTTACTGAGCTTGTTTCTGGTATAGGCATTCTAGATGAATCATCCCATGGCGAGTGAACGGTTCCCGCAAAAAGTAATCCTTTCCATTGATGGATAAAGTAAGTTCGTGCACCAGGTTTTTTAGGTGTAACTGCAAGTGCGTGGGAAGAAAGTGCTGGATGATTAAAAAGAATATTCCATGCAAATGAATCTTTAAATAATTCAGGATAGTCTTTATCAAACTTTGAAGCTAGCATTCTGCACCAAGGGCCCGAGGCATTAATAACTTTTTCTGCTTTAAACTCATAATTGCGATTGTCAGTTTTATCAATTGCCTGTAAACCAATAACTTTTCCATTCCTAGTTAACAGATCTGCTACTTCTGTATAGTTCAAAGCTGAACCGTTAAGACTGCATCCCCATTTAATGATTTCAATCAACAACTTCTGTGAATCGGGCATTGCTCCATCATACCATACAGCTCCCCCTTTTAAGCCATTATCATCAATTTGAGGGTATATTTCCTTAACCTCGGACTTGCTTACAATTCTTCCGTTAGGAAGTTTCCTCTCATCTAATACGCCTGAATTACGATTACTAGAAAGAAAATCATTGATTAATAAAGCGAATCTGAAGATTGAAGGTCTATAGACTCCTTTCCCGTACAAAGGCATAAGACAAGGGAGCGGTTTGACTAGCTCAGGAAAATTTCTGAAGAACCAACGTCTTTCAGAAACTGATTCAAAGATACGCTTTACGTCTAACGACTGGAGATATCGTAGTCCGCCATGGACAGTTCTTAAATTATTAAAGCTCGTTGCTGCCCCAAAATCATCTTTGTCGAGAAGTAATGCTTTTTTACCTGCTTGGGATGCTGTGAGTAGCAAACATGCACCATAAATCCCTCCGCCAATGATAATCAAGTCATATTGATTTTTAGATGCTTCAGCTAAGTTTCTTTTTATCATACTCATTTTAACGCCTCACCTTCGAGCCATCTTCTTTTCCAATCTTGAAAAACAATCATAGACCAAAGAATATGACTGTGATTTGCCGTGCCTTTTAGATGTTCTTGTTTCAGTCTTTCAACCGTTTGATTGTTAAAAATTCCTTCTTGTTTTATTCTTTTATGATCGAGCAGATCCTCCATGAGAGGACGAAATTCATTCATAAGCCAATTTTTTATTGGAATACTGAAACCTTCTTTTGGTCTGTAAATGCAATCTTCGGGCACATATTTACTTGCAAGTTTTTTAAGAATGATTTTTGTATTCTTAGATGTTACTTTAAATTTTTCTGGAACCTGAAAAGCGAGTGTTACAAGGTCAGGATCAAGATAAGGAACTCGTGCCTCCAATGATACTGCCATTGACATACGATCAACTTTAGTTAGTATGTTATCGCAAAGATAACTTTTTACATCAACATATAAACTGCGGTTTAATTCTCCTCGATTACCGGATTGCTTAAAAAGTTTTTCGATATGCTGAGAAGGCGGTGAAATCATTTCCTTCAATGCAATTTCTGAAAAAAGATTCTTCCGCATTTCTTCACCTACAAAGATTCTCCATCGCCCATGTGAAAGCTCATCATCATGATAAGTTCCCTCGACAAATCTTTTTGCTTTATTGATAAATCCTTTTTTCTTTGCGGTCGGTTTTACATTATTGATTGCAACTTCAATTATTCCTTTTCGAATGAATGACGGAATGCGGTTAAATATTTTTGCTTTAGATTGCGCAAGATAAGTTTCATACCCGCCGAATAATTCATCACCGCCATCACCGCTCAGAGCAACAGTCACATGCTTGCGGGCTAATCTGGAAACCAAATAAGTCGGAAAAATCGAAAAGTCGCCAATGGGATCATCAAGGAAAAACATTAGATGCTCAAATAGTTCAAGAGCATTTGGTTTAATTATTTCATCTTCGTGATTAACTTTTAAATGATCCGCTACTCGTCTCGCCCATTTTAATTCATTGTAAGTAGGATCATCAAATCCGATGCTGAATGTTTTTGCTTCACCCATTGCAGAAACTATCAGAGATGAATCAACACCTCCCGATAGAAAAGCCCCTAACGGTACATCACTTATTAACTGCATCTGTGTTGATTTCTTAAGCTGCCAATCAATTTTCTCCAACCACTCATCCATGGTTGAATGATCTTCTCTAGGTTCAAAGAATGGAATATCCCAATACATTTTTGGCTCACAAACGGGACTGTTTAAATCAATTTCTAAAAAATATCCGGGTTCAAGTTTTCGAATACTTTTAATCAAAGTTGCTCGCCCGGGAACATATTCCCAAGACATGAATTCGCCAAGCGCATCAACATCCAACTCGGCATTAACATCTCGACTCATCAGAATTGATTTAATTTCTGAACCAAAGATTATTCTATTGTTATTAAAAGTGTAATAAAGAGGTTTAATTCCAATGTGATCTCGTGCTAAAAGTAGTTTATTCTTCACACTATCATGCACGGCAATAGCAAACATTCCATTTAAGTGTTTTAGGAAATCACTTCCGTACTCCTCATACCCGTGAACAATTACCTCAGTATCAGTATGGGATTTGAACAGATGTCCTTTAGCCTGAAGCACTTTTTTGATTTCATGGAAGTTGTAAATCTCTCCGTTAAAAACTGTCCAAATCGTCCGGTCCTCATTATAAATTGGTTGACTTCCACCACTTAGGTCGATGATTGAAAGACGCCGCATACCCATTGCTACACTGCCACGAATATCTGATCCAGATTCATCAGGTCCGCGGTGAAAAATGATATTAACCATTTTCTCCAAGACCTCACGATCAATAGTCTTCGCTCCTTTGAATGAAGCATAACCGGTAATTCCACACATTATTTAAGCATCTCCAATAATTTTCTTAGCTTTTGAGTATAAACAGTTCTTGAATATTTTTCTTCATACATTTTTTTAGCAGCATTAACTTTCTTCTCGGTGTCCTCTTTGTTCATTAAAGCATGAACCAATCCCTTGCCTAATCCTTCGGGGGTTGGATCAACAAGATATGCTACATCCTGGGTTAAAACTTGAGTATGTGAATAAATATTCGTTGCCACAAGAGGAATTCCTGATGCAAGTTGTTCATAAACCTTGAGCGGTGTATTTGTTCCTTCACTTCTTGGAGAAACAAGAACTTTAGCAATTGCATTATACTTTTTTGCAATGGCTTGTGGAACACGCCCAGTAAATAATATATGTTCGGCAATTTGATTCTCTAATGCAAGAGAAGTATACCGTTTAACTTGTTCGGGAGAACCACCTACAA
>JBGSOQ010000222.1:0-10552 GCA_041739035.1 Ignavibacteriaceae bacterium
AATCAAAGTTAGAAGCGGAGAAGAAATATTTACAATCGTTTGCTCCTCATGTCATAAGTTCGATGAAAAATTAGTTGGACCTCCTTATAACAAAGTACTTGTAAAATATGAGGGTAAAATGGATCAACTAGTTGGGTTTATCTTAAATCCTGTGAAAGTTGATCCTGCATATCCGCCCATGCCGAATCAAGGGCTTAGACGTGAAGAGGCAAAAAATATTGCTCAATATTTAATGGATCAGCATTCTAAAAGTGCTGCACCTAAGTAAGGATTTGTATTGTCATTCCCGTAAATACGGGAATCCATTAATTATAAAAATAGATTCCCACTTCCGTGAGAATGACTTTAAAATAGTCGGTTATTAATTACTTAAGTATTGCAACTACTTCTTTTTGTTTTTCTTTTCCAGTGAACATAACTTTTCCATCCTTTGTGATGAAAACATCAATCTCACTTCTTACGCCAAAATTATTGGGTAAATAGATTCCCGGTTCAATTGAAAATGAAGTGGACGGTAAAAGTAAACGTTCATCTTTAGTTTCAAAATTATCAATGTGTGCACCGCTGCCGTGTAAGTCGGTTGTAATTGAATGTCCAGTCCGGTGAATAAAATATTTTCCATAACCGGCTTCTTCAATTACTTTTCTTGAAGCAGCATCAACTTCGAATCCTCGAACTTCTTTTCCTTGTTTGAATCTTGAATCCGCCAAATTAAAAGCTGTGTCTCTTGCTTCTGCGACTATTTTGAAAATTTTGTGGTATTTATCGGGGACTGTAATTCCAACAAATCCTACCCAAGTTATGTCCGCCCAAACAGCGTCTTCCTTATTCTGTTTTGCCCAAAGATCAATGAGGACAAAATCACCTTTTTTAATTTTTTTATTTTGTTGTTTAGTCGGAGTATAGTGAGGATTTGCGCTGTTCTCATTCACACCAACAATGGGCGGATCATCGGTAAATAATTTTCTGCGATTAAATTCCGTCATAATAAATTGCTGTACATCGTACTCGGTGGTGTTCTGAGATTTTTGAATTTTATTTTTGATGAAATCAAATGATTTGTGCACAATATCAATTAATGCATCAGCAACCGGTTTATTCGCACTAAATTGTTCCTTTGTCCAAAGTGCATTATACATCGAGATTAGATCGGCACTGCTTACTATTTCCACTCCTAGAGATTTTATTTGTTCAATAGTTCCTGCGTCAACTCTTGAAACATAAGGTATGGCATTTAAGGGAGAATATTCCATTGCCACTTTTTTAATTCCTGTTAAGCTCGCTCTTAAATTATCAATTAGAGAATCATAACTTGCATAAGGGAGTTTTTTACCGGGAAGATGGTCAAAGTGAAAAGTTTCAATTGCGTTAGCTATTTTTTTTGGTTCACCTTGCTTTGGAATCAGATAATAAAATCTTCTGGTTAAATGCGCTTTCTTAGGAATATCGAGCATTGTTAATGCTAATTCATTTGAACCTCTGAAATCGTACAATAACCATGCATCAAAGCCTAATTGGCCGAGAATTTGCTGAACCTTTTTAAGATTGAATTTTTTCATCACGTACTCCACAAGCTTTGATATATTATAAATTTTAACAACTAAGGTAGCAAGGGATAATCAATTAAATTGACTGATACTACTTTAATTAATTGATTATCATGCTTAATAGTAATATTTTTAATAACTATAAAATAAACATAACTATATAGGGAAAAAAATGAATAAAGTTATGCGGGTGAGTCTAATATTCCTCATTCAAATATTTGTTAATTCAGGTCTCGCTCAAAACTATCAAGGACCAGCGACCGGCTCTGTACCGAGCGGCGGAGTTGTTTCTACCGGAACTTTGTTGAAAACTGCAGAAATTGGTCCCCCAAGGGAACGCGGTACAAGAAACGTTGGAGGTGTTGAAAATAAGGTAAGCTATATTGATTTTGGGAGCGGTGTTGATATTACCCAATCAGCTTATGTTGAAGATGGAAATGTATACGGAAAAAATCCTGCTGATACGGCAATGACAATCCTCTTAAAAAGTTTTAAGGGGTTAAGCATGGGCAACTCAATTCCACCTGATCCACATGTTGCTGTTGGACCCGAACACGTCGTTGCTACGGTTAATGCTCCAACTGTTGGTATTTGGGATAAGGAAGGAAATTTAGTTAAAACGATTAATCCAGATGTTTGGTTTGGAAGTCTTGTTGCAAATCCTGATGCGTTTGATCCACAAATAATGTACGATCATTTTGATAAAAAATGGATTATGACTTGGGATAGCCAAGATGATGGTTTACAAAGGGGACTTTTTTTAGTTGCAGTTTCAGATGATTCAATTCCTTTAGGTACATGGTACATTTGGGCATTACCCTCAAATCAAAATGGCAATACTGTAGTAGATAATTGGGCAGATTATCCACAAATTGGTTTTGATAGGAACGCCATATACATAAATTCCAGATCATTCGGTTTTCCAAGTAATCCTGGTTATAAATACAATAAAATAAGAATTATCAAGAAGTCCGATATATACAATAATTCTGGCGGTGCATTGAGCTGGAAGGATATTTGGGATATAAGCAGCCCATCAACTCCAAAGGAGAAACCCGATAGAATTATTCCCGCCATTCACTTTAATACGTTAGATGACACTGTACATTATTTTTTACATGCACCCAATGGCGGATCAAATTATCTAACTTTATATAAAATTAATGACCCGGTTGGAAACCCTACTTTATCCGGAATCAATATTCCGGTTCAGTTTTACAGTGGTGCTCCAAATGCAAATCAAAAAGGAGGCAGCACTACTTTAATTGAAGCGGATGGCAGTCCAATAAGATCAGCTCCGATTTACAGGGATGGTTTTTTGTGGACGGTGCATTCGGTAGCTAATCCCGCTTCGCTGCAAAATTCAGCAATTACTTATTACAAAATAGATGTATCTAATTTAACGGTGCAAGAAAGTGGTACATTGGGATCGCCCGGGTATTGGTATTTTTACCCAAATTTGACTGTTGATAAAAATCAAAATGTTGCTATAACCTATTCGAGAAGCGGTGTTGATGAATATATCGGTGCATATTTTACAACAAGATTGAATGACGATCCACCTGGATTGAACAGCAGCAGACTTTTACAAGAAGGTAAAGGTAACTATGTTGTCACTGGTTCCGGAACACGAAACCGTTGGGGCGATTACATGGGAATAGCGCTTGATCCAGTAGATGAAACTAATATTTGGATGTTTACCGAATATGCAGAAGTTAATAATCGATGGGGTACATGGGTTGGTGAAATCAGGATGGTTCCATATCCAGGTGCACATGTAACTACTCTAGAAGACACCCTCGATTTTGGTGAATGGGAAATAAACACAAATAGTGATGTTCTGACAGCTACGATTACTAATTTAGGAACTGATACTTTAGTCATTTCGAACATTCCATCGTCTTTTGGCCCATTTAATCTAACTTCTAATCTTACTTTTCCGGTTAAATTATCTACTTACGATTCGCTTTCACTTGAATTCACATTTTCCCCAATTGTAAAAGGAAAGTTTAATTCAATTTACCCGGTTACTGATAATGACCCTAATTTTTCCGGAATTAGACTCAAGGGATCGGGCTATCAAATACTACCTGCAGAAGATAATTTTATTTATGCTTCTTCAGGAATAGGGAATGAAGGCAATATCGTGTCCATTAACGCTTCTAACGGAATCGGAACCCATATTGGCTCATCTCTTTTCAATGAAGTTGCTGATATCGCAATCCATCCGCAGACTAAAATTATGTACGCCGTTTCTCCCGCGGGATTCAATACTAATGTACTAAGGGTAAATGCCTCTGAAGGTGATGCTTATAAAATGTTCGAGCTGAATCTATCTGACGCACGATCCATCGATTTTGATACAACTGGAACTTTATATGCACTTCTGAAAACAGGTGAAATTTACACGATTGATTTGGAAACAGCTGCTGCAAATTTAGTTATTGATTCTAATTTCACACTGGCAGGCATTGCATTTAATCCAATTAATAATGAGCTGTGGGCTACAACCGGGTCTCTATTCACGAATAAAGACAGAGTTATGAAGCTTGATTTAGTTACGCCTGATACGACCATAATCGGCAAAACGGGGTTGAATGTTGTTACAAATAATATTGCATTTGATGGCGGTGGTATTCTGTACGGGGTTACAGGCAGCAGCACTCAAATAAATAATTTGATTAGAATAAACACTGCTACTGCCTTGGGAACTATCGTTGGTTCTACAGGCTTCAAGCATATCACAGGCATAGATTTGACTTCAGGTTCCATTACCTCTGCAAAAGATGATCGAGCCATTCCTTCTGTTCCTAGCGAATTTGCATTGAAACAAAATTATCCTAATCCATTTAATCCATCAACTACAATTGAGTTTGCACTTCCCGTTCAATCAAGAATAAAAATAAAAATCTATAACCTTTTAGGTCAGGTTATTAACGTAATTTATGATGGTATGAAGGATGCAGGCTATCATAAGCTAAACTGGAATTCTGATGATGTAAGCGGCAATTCGGTAAGCAGCGGTATTTATTTTTACGAACTCAGTGCTACTGGATTTAATGGTAAGGAATTCAATCAGATGAAGAAAATGATTCTAATTAAATAGTCTTTGTTGAAATATTTTATCTTTAAAGCCGGAAATTCTCCGGCTTTTTATTTTTTTGGCTCATCAAGCATTTCAACAATTGTATCGTAAATCATATCAGAAGAAATTAAATCCATACAATTAGGATTGAAGTCACATTCCGGTTTGTAACAGACTAAACAATTCATTTCAGGCGAAATTTTTTTAATCCTTCCGTAATCCTCAATTTCGGCACTTGAGGTTGGACCAAAGAAACAAATTACCTTTTTCTTAAGCGCGGTAGCAGTATGAAGTGCTAAAGTATCGCCGGTTAATACAATTTGAGGTATATCCATTAATGAAAAAAAACGTCTTAAAGAATTGCCTGAACCTGTATTCACTAAAGTCGGAAATAATTTCATCAACTCATTATTTCTATCAACTTCATCCTCACCGCCGAAAAGTAATACTCCAACATCTTTATTTTTAAGAAGTTTTGAGATCAGCTCTTTAAATCCATCAAATCTCCACTGCTTAAGCTGCCATCTATTACTAGCCCCAGTGTTTAGCCCAATTAAAGTTTTGTATTTATGCAAATTATGATCTGAATAAAATTGATTCTTAAAAACGAGCTCTTCACCGGTTAAATTAATTATTATTTCACCTTTCTTATTATTAAGTCCAGCAATCTCATGAATAATTTGCCGATAAGTTTTTTTATTCTGTTTTTTGAATTCATCGAATGCGCCCATTTCAAGCCATTCAATCGCATCTTTATCAACAGGAACAACTTGTCCCAGATGATCAAGCACAAATCCCTTTTTAACCTTTGCATTTACAACTGAGGCGAGAGAGCAACTGGTTGGTGAAGCATCCGGATGAATTGATAAATCATAAATCTCGGTGTTTAGCCTCGAATGAAGATCGTGACTTTCGAAGGTTAACACTTTATCAACTAGCGGATTGTTAATAAAAATGTCTTTTGCATTTTGCTTGGTCAACCATGTAATATGCGAATTCGGATATTTGGATTTTAAAGCATGAAGAATTGAAGTCGTTCTCAGAACATCGCCAACTGCATCAAGTTTAATTATTAATATTTTAAAATTTATTGGCGAATAATACTCGCAGTCATCACATTTTTTATTTTCTAATTTATTAGGTAAACAAGGTTTATCGCCGGGGAAATGCTTGCAGTCGGTTTTTAAAATCATGATTGTGAATCCGAAATTATCTGATTGAACAAAGAGACTAAGTTGCCAAACTTATTATTACTTACAAAATCTTTAATATTCTTCTCAAAATCAATTTGATCTTTTAATTTATAAAAAACTTGAACGCCATTG
Organism: Ignavibacteriaceae bacterium; assembly: GCA_041739035.1. Lineage (GTDB taxonomy): Bacteria > Bacteroidota > Ignavibacteria > Ignavibacteriales > Ignavibacteriaceae > XYD12-FULL-36-8. Next base: position 5,958 of record JBGSOQ010000222.1, read on the forward strand.
GCAATTTCTGAGGGAGAATCGGGCTTAATTATGATTCCGGTTTTACCGTCAACAACAAACTCAGATAAGCCGCCGACATTTGTAACCACTACCGGTTTTGAGAAGCCATATGCAACATTCAAGATTCCGCTTTGAGTTGCGCTGCGGTAGGGAAGTATTACTAAATCGCTTACAGTATAGTATTTCCCTACATCTTCATTCGGTACAAACTTATTTACTATAACTGTGTCTTTTTCAATTCCAAGCTTTTTTATTGCGGTTGTGTATATTTCAGGTGAATCATAAAACTCGCCAACAATTAAAAGCTTAGCGTTTGCTATTGCTGATTTGATCGTCGGGAATGCTTCAATTAGTAAATCGAGACCTTTATATTTCCGAACGTAGCCAAAGAATAATAAAACTGTATCCCGAACCGAAAATCCCAGCTCTTTTCGGTAATCAATTTCGGATTTTGTTTCATGTGTATCATAGCAATCATAAATAGGTAATTCTGATTTATAGATTTTTCGTCCACTTGAAATCTTGCCAACTTCTTTTTCTACTATGTTTGATAACACCATGAACGAAGAAGCATTTTTTAATCCGATATCAGTTAATCGTTTATCAATAAAATTTCCTTCGTGAGAAATAAAGTTCTCGGTTATAAACAAAATTTTCTTTCGGAATTTCTTTTTAATCAATTCGCTGATTGTAAAATGGCAGAATGCAAAAAACGGATGCCACCAATCGAAAACGATTAAGTCGGGATTTTCTCTGATAATTCTGTTCGCAACCTTAAACCAACTGATTAGCGAGATGGAATTAACCAAACGTTCATTTGGCGCTTTTTTTATTATAGTTATACTTTCGTCATATTGAGTTTTCCCGGGAAATAATATGGCAGGGTACAAAAGCGTGTAGTTAAAGATTTTTACTTCAAAATCTTCTTTTAGAGCATCATAAACATGAGAGATAAATAGTGAATTACCCCCACGGTAAGGGTGAGCCGGACCAATGATGATTATCTTTTTTTTAGCTGAATTCATGGGGTATTTGAGAACTTAAATAAGCCCTTAACCGAATATTTAATAAAGAATTATTGAAATATAAAGAAAATGGTGTGGATGGGAAAGAAATCTTCTCGTATAAGAATAATTTAAAAGAAGGTTTTATTACTCAACCATATAGCTTAGAGTTATCACTCAATTCTCTATTTGAGGATAGTCCCAAAATCGAGTTTAGCAACTCATTAAAAATTAATCTACAATCTCTTAAACCTTGCCTGAAAGAATCTAAGATATTTTGGTTCGTAAATCATTTCTAATCCTTTTATGGAGTTCCGGTTTTCATACACTGCTTCAACAGCTTCAGCAGTTACATCGCAGTGTGCTTGTGTGTAAACCCGGCGGGGAAATGTTAAGCGGACAAGTTCAAGTTTCGGGTAATAGTGATCTCCGGTTTCTTTGTTTCTTCCCGCTGAGACGATACCACGCTCCATCGAGCGAATTCCTGATTCAAGATAAAGTTCAGCAGCTAATGTTTGAGCAGGAAACTCCAATTGCTTGATTTGCGGTAGGAACTTCTTGGCATCGAGAAAAATTGCGTGTCCGCCAACCGGCTGAACGAATGGAATGCCGATGCTGTTTAATTTTTCACCAACATACTCAACTTGCCCGATACGCGCTTTCATGTGATCTTCTTGAATTGCTTCTTCAATTCCGATAGCCATTGCTTCCATGTCGCGTCCTGCAAGTCCGCCGTATGTATGTAAGCCTTCGTAAACAACTACCATGTTGCGGGCTTCTTCAAATATTTCATAATCATTCAATGCAAGAAAACCACCAATGTTAACTAACAAATCTTTCTTGGCACTCATCGTACAGCCGTTTGTGTAGCTGCACATCTCATATAAAATTTCCGCCAGAGATTTGTTTTCATAACCTTGTTCACGCACCTTGATAAAGTATGCGTTCTCCATTGCTCGTGTTGCATCAAGAAAAATTTTAATTCCTTGCTTCGAACAAAGCGTATACACTTGCCGTAAATTCTCCATTGAAATTGGCTGCCCGCCAGCCATGTTCACAGTCGCGGCAACACTAACATAAGGAATCTTCTTTGCTCCGACTTTATTGATTAGCGACTCTAACTTTTGTAAATCGATATTTCCCTTGAAGGGATGAAGATTCTCCGGGTCATGTGCTTCATCGATAATAACGTCAACGAACTTTCCGCCTGCAAGTTCCTGATGCAAGCGTGTAGTTGTGAAATACATATTTCCTGGAACAAAATCGCCCTGCCTGATTAAAATTTGTGAAAGGATATGTTCAGCGCCCCTTCCTTGATGTGTTGGTACGAGGTATTTGTAGCCGTAATATTTTAGTACTTTTTCCTCGAGGTGATAATAATTTTTACTACCTGCGTAAGCTTCATCACCAACCATAAGACCCGCCCATTGAACGTCGCTCATCGCGTTTGTTCCGCTATCCGTGAGCAAGTCAATGTACACATCTTCTGATTTCAGCAGAAATGTATTATATCCCGCTTCCTCCAAAGCCCGCTTACGTTCTTCAGGCGAAGTCATCTTTAAAAGTTCAACAGTTTTGATTTTGAAAGGTTCAGCCCAAGAACGTTTTTTTAATTTTTTCATATCAATTTAAGGTTAGTTGTTAAAATGCTTTATAACACTATGGGAAAGTTATAAAAAAATAAGAAATGATTTTTAATTAATACTGCAACTGTAGGATTAGCTAATTGCTTTAAGGACAATGATTACGTTGTAAAATGTGCACAATAATTAGTACTTTAAATGTTGATGAGGAAATAGATGATAAGACAATTCTTAATCGATCAGAATTATTTATCTATAAAGTTCGGAGTTATCACCCAAATCTTCATCTTCATCTTTATCAGGTGTCAGTGTGAACATCGAGCTCAGCATATCCTTAAATTGAATTGATGTATCAAGCCGATATTTACTCAACATGGAGAATTCTGCTAACCCGTGGAGAACAAATTCCATCAAAACTAATTGCGATCTTTCATCATCGTTCGGAAAATATTTTTTAGCTAAATCTGCCAAGCCGGGGATTTTGTGAAGAAGTTTCTCATATTCTTTATCAGATAAATCTTTGGTCAAATCAAGCGTATTTTCTTTTCCGAACCAAGATAGTATAGGCTGATAAGGATTTGAATTTTGTTTTTTCTTAATTTTTTCGGGAGATGGAAAATAATTTTCAAAAACAGTTTTAATCGCTTTGCCAATTAAAATATTTGCAACCTTGGAAGGACCTTCCTGCTCACCTTCGTAAACTAGTTCGACTTTGCCTGTTATTGAAGGGATCACCCCGTACAAATCAAGTATTCTGGCATAAGTATGCGTTTCATTATTTAGCAGCAGACGTCTCTCTGCAGTACTTAAAAGATTTTCATAAGATGAAATCGTAAGTCTAGCAGAGACTCCGCTCTTAGAATCAATATACTCGCTTTGTCTTGCTTCAAAAGCAATTTGCTCAATAAGATGTTTAAGCAAGTCGTGAACAATCACTTTCCCTTTTTGTTCATCAGCAGGCAGGGCTTCCTGCCTAGTAATTTCCTTTGAAACAGAAATGCTTCGCGGATAGTGTGTGAGTATTTGACTATCAATTCTATCCTTTAGCGGAGTTACAATGGAACCCCGATTCGTATAATCTTCAGGATTTGCGGTGAAAATAAATTGAATATCAAGTGGTAAACGTACTTTAAATCCTCTTATCTGAATATCACTTTCTTGCAAAATATTAAATAATGCTACCTGAATTCGTGCTTGAAGATCCGGCAATTCATTGATTACAAAAATTCCTCTGTTTGAACGCGGAATCAATCCAAAATGAATCACTCTTTCATCAGAGTAGGGAAGTTTTAGTGTTGCGGCTTTGATGGGATCAACATCACCGATGAGATCAGCGACAGTAACATCTGGCGTTGCTAATTTTTCGGAGTATCTTTCTGATCTGTGAACCCAATCGATTTTGGTTTTATCTCCTTCGGATGCAACTATTTCTCTTGCAATTTTTGATAAAGGATTAAAAGGATTGTCATTCAGTTCCGTACCGGAAATAATAGGAATATGTTCATCGAGAAGACTTATAAATAGGCGTGCAATCCGCGTTTTCGCCTGTCCCCTCAATCCCAAAAGAATAATGTTGTGTCTCGATAGAATCGCTGTTTGAATATCAGGAATAACGGATTCGTCGTACCCTAAAATTCCTTTGAATGTACTATTTCCATTCCTCAATGAGAGAATCAGGTTTTTTCTCAGCTCATCTTTGATTGGTAATACTCTATAGCCGCTTTTTTTAAGCTCACCTAATGTTTTAATTGATTCGTAGTTCATTATGCCTTTCTTAAATTTTTATGAAATTCATTCGGATTTTATTTCTTTTGCTGACGATTGTGAATAAGGTAATAAGGTTATTACATTTGCTTTAGATACTGTTACTATGATCTTCTCCCAATAAAACGTACAAATAGTTAAGCAACTAATTTATGATTTAATTGTTTTTCAAAGTCAACAGGTGAAACATATCCAATTGTTGAATGACTTCTCTGTCTGTTATAAAATATTTCTATATAGTCAA
>JBGSOQ010000224.1:0-8360 GCA_041739035.1 Ignavibacteriaceae bacterium
GCTCATACCAATCAGAAGTCCATGGATGAATTTGCCACGGGGAAGTCAAGTCGTGAGGATATGAACCTTCAATATCTTTAACGGTCGGATCGTTGGTCAAATCACCATTTCGAAATCTTTCGGGAAAGATTTGATACCAGACCACTTTCTTTGCCCATTGAGGAACAAAGTCATTTTTATTTTTGCTCATTGTGTTGTCTTCTTTTAGTGAAAATGAAAGTGAAATAATTCCGAATACTATCATGATTAATTTTTTCATTTTAGACTTCTCCTTTCAAATAAGCCTGCCGTTTCTTCTCGGGGAATTTTTCAATTGCGTATCGCAGCATTGTTCGGGGCATAGTTTTGTAATGCTTTTTCAAATATTCCTCCTCGGCCTTCAAATTTCTTTTCCCAATTTCTCTCAGCATCCAGCCAACAGCTTTGTGAATTAAATCATGTTTATCTTTCAGCAATATGTTAGAAATTTCCAACGTCGAATCATAAACTCCATTTTTAATAAAATGAAAAGTTGACATGACGGCAATTCTCCTCTCCCAAAGATTTTTTGATCTCGCAAGCTTAAAAAGAATACTTTTATTTTTATCTAAAAGATATGCTCCGACGATTTTCTCGGCAGAAAGATCAACCAAATCCCAATTGTTAACATGCTTAGTATTATTCAGATAAAACTTGTAGATGTTGTCTTTCTTTTTCTCATCTCCTTTTCGGAACTGCTCTGTAAGAATGAAAAGTGCTATTAATCGCTCTTCATGAATAGAAGAATTTAGAAGATCTTGAATTTCTTCAAGCGTCAAATCTTTAAATTGCTTAGCTAACCGTCTCGATACCGGAACTTTAATTCCAAGAAATTCATCACCCTCTCCATATTCACCATTTCCTGTCTTAAAAAAAAGTGAGAGGATTTTTGCTTGCTCGGGATTCGACATTTTGTTTATGGCTGTTCGAAGGTTTTTTAACGACATATTAACTTCCTTGGAATCTGATAAGAAAAAATAAGGATTTTTAATTATTGATTTTATAGGATGATTTCTAAAAACAGATTTAGTATTTTTTGCACATCTAAAACTATTCTTTCACTATTCAAGGAGATAACAATGACAGATCACGTATATAAAATTATTGAGATTGCGGGAACATCCTCAACTTCAATTGAAGATGCAGTGAAGAATGCTCTTGCAAAGGCATCAAAAACTGTGCGGGGTATGCGCTGGCTACAGGTTGTTGATACTCGCGGGCATATCGAGAATGAAAAACTTACTACATGGCAAGTTGTTGTTAAGGTTGGCTTTTCTTTAGAGGATTAAAAACACCACTAGGACTTTTTCATCCCACCCAGCTTTCTCAATATCAAAAAGAGATGCTGGGTGGCAAGAATTTATTTTATCTTCCGAATTTTTAATTCAATTTGTTGATTTCTTTTTCCAACTGATCCACAAGAGTCCCAAACTGACTTACTACCGCATTTATGGTTTCGGGTTTGGTTAAATCCACTCCCGCTTTTTTAAGCTGTTCCATCGGATAGTCATTGCCTCCTGACTTTAATAAATTTAAGTACCTTTCCTTAGCCGCGTTCTTCTCGACTTCGGTGCCTGTGGTTACATCGCTGTATAATTTAGCCGATGAAGCAAAACAGGTTGCGTATTGATATACATAAAAAGGGGTTCTGTACATGTGAGGAATTCTTGCCCACACGCTATTTATTAATTCATCTTTGGCGTAAGTATCGCCGTAATAAATAGTGAAGAGATTGTCAGCTATTTTATTTAATACTTCTGCCGTTATGGGTTTTCCTTCCTCGACTAATTTATGTGCCTGAAGTTCAAAATCTGCCAATAAGGTCTGAAAATAAAATGTGCCCGTAATCCCGCGAATTGCCTGTTGTAAAAGATTTATTCTTTTCTTGGGATCATTCGTTTGAGTTAATAAATAATCAAGAAGCAGATTTTCATTAAACGTTGATGCAACTTCAGCAACAAAAATTGTATAGCCCGATGTAGCAAATGGCTGGTTTTCATAAGAATGTAATGTGTGCAATGTATGCCCGAGCTCATGGCCAAGTGTAAATACATTGTCAAGGGTCTCATTGTAATTCATCAACATATAAGGATGAACTCCATAAACGCCTGCAGAGTATGCGCCTGATCTTTTCCCAGTATTTTCAAAAACATCTATCCAGCCGCCTTTAAGTGCTGTTTCCAGTTTTGATTGATAATCTTTACCTAAGGATTCCACGGAAGCAATTACATGTTTTTTTGCTTCCTCGTAGGGATAGGTTTTATTAAAGTCTGTTAAAGGTATCGAGTTATCATAATTATGATATTCTTTTAAGCCAAGAATTCTTTTTCGCAGTTCATTATATTTTTTCAGCGGCTCTGTGTTGGCTTTTGCTGTATTTACAAGATTTTCATAAACTGCAATCGGAATATTGTTTCCATCAAGCTCGGCTTCAAGACATGAATTATAATTTCGTGCTTGCGCTGCTGCCCAATCACTTTGGCATACGGCATTATAAATTGCCGCATATGTATTTTCATTTTCCTTGTATGTTCCGTAATGAGCATCAAATATTTTTTTTCTATCTTCTTGATTATAATTAGTTGCCAATATTCTTCCGTAATTGCCGTTTGTGGCTTGAACTTCGCTGCCATCAGATAAAGTAACTTTAGGAAAATCAATATCGGTAGTTGAAAGATTCGAGTAAATATCGCTCGGTGTTTGATTAAATCGTGAATAATAAGACAGAATTGTTTCTTTGCTTTCATCAAGCACATGAGCCTGCTGGCGATACAAATTTTCTATTCCAAATTTATAAGGTTTAAAAGCATCATCTTTTAGCCATTTCTTCATCGTATCCCAAGGAACCTGGAGCATTTCAGGATTTATCCAGGAAGTTGCCGTTCCAAAGTTTGCAAATAATATTTGAACTTGCTGCATTTTTGCATTTATCGCTTGATCTCTTGTGTCCGAATCTTTAGTCAGTTGTGGATAACGATAGATTCTATAAAATAAAATTCCCAATTCATCATTTAGCTGCATAACCTTTAATAAGTTTGCAGAATTCTCCTTCAGCTTTCCTTTGTAGCCGACTATCGCATCCATTTTCTTTTGTGCTTCCTGCATACCAGCATCCCACTCATCCCAATTTTTATAAATGTCATTTAAGTTCCATTTATACTCCGCCGGTATTTCATCTCTCGATTCGTAAACCTTTTGAGAATATAGCTGATTTGAAAAAATTAAGGTAATAGCAGCTACCAGCAAAAAAGAAAGCGATTTCATCTTGAACCTCTATTATTGAATAAAAATATCATTTGGCGAAAAACAAGTTATAAAATTATTGAGAATTCTTTAAACCGCTTGAATAATTATTTTTCCGATTATCACAAAGATTATTACATTTTTTACCACTATCGATCATTTTAAATACTTCGGGGTTTTTAATTTATCTACCAATTAAACCGATTTTAGTTCATTTTTGTCTAAACCATATCCATCAATGAATCAGGCAATACAATGAAAAAAATATCTGTTTTGATTTTTAGTATATTTTTTATTCTTGTCGCAGGCTGTGGCGATGAAGAAATAAACAGCAGCTGGATTCAATCAAAAATTACCATTGACGGAAATCAATCCGATTGGGAAGGTAAGCTGCATTACTTATCAGATCAGCAATCTGTAATTGGAATAGCAAATGACAACGATTACTTGTATTTATGCCTTGCCACAAATGACACCGCCAAAATGTTTCAATTCTTCTCAACCGGTTTTACCGTCTGGGTTGAATCCAAAAACAGTGATGAAAAAATTGGAATACAATATCCTATGAGATCGAGTGAAATGAGAAGAATGATGCCGATGAGAAATAGACAAAACGAAGGTGAAAGACCTGATATGAAAGTTCGTTTAAATGAATTTAAAGCTCAGCAAAGTGAAATCGGAATTGTGAACAAAGATAATTTTCCTCTCACTGTTTATCCTTTAACAAACGAAATAGGATTAAATGTCGATCTCGGAGTTCAAATTGGCTTGCTTGTTTATGAAATTAAAATTCCATTAGATAAAGATTTATACGGCGGGCACAATCTAAAATCACAACCCGGCGATGAATTAACCATTGGATTTGAATCGGGTGACTTTCAGCGTCCAAACATAGGTGACGGCGGTGAGCGATCTTCGGGAATGGAAATGGGAAGAAGAGGCGGGGGGAATAGAAGATTCCCCAATGCCCCAACTATGCAAAAAATTGATTTTGAGATATGGGCAAAACTAGCGACTGAATAATTTGTGAAATGAGGTTTTATAAGAATAAATAAATGATTGGACAAAGAAACGTTCGTGGTTATAGATTCTTAAACTTTTTTATCCTCAAAAAATTTCTTTATTGATTGACTCACTTGAAAGGATATTTCTTTACCAAATTCAGTTGTTCCGGGTTGAATGCCAATGTAAACGAAATCCATTTGTTTACTTAACAATAAATATTGTTCAACAAGTTTTATAGAAAAAGTATGGGTGCTAAAATCAATATTAGAAATAGAGTCAGATTCCAGAAATGAAATTTCCCCAGGTCTTCCTCCCCAATCGGCGGCATCAACAAAGACCACGACTTCCGGTTTATAGTCTAATGTTTCCTGCAGATAATTCTCCGGATTTTTACCTGCAATAATAAACTTGGATTCGCTGAAAAAGTTACTTTTCTTTAGAGAATCAATAAAAAGAAGTCCCGCTAAATCATCTCCCCTTGTTTCATTACCTAATCCAACAAATACGATTTTATCTTTAACGTAGTTTGATAATCTATTTATTAAGTGAATAAAATTCATCTTCAACAACAATTTTGTGTCTGCATTTTGGACATACTTCTTTTATTTGATCTTCTCTTCTAATTCTGGATTTTGGGTAAGCCGGGCCTAAATCAAAAAACGTTTTTTGCGTTTCCAACAGGAAATTTGGATGGGCATAAGCTTTTGCCCCAATCCGATTAACTATCCACACAAGCTGATCTCTTGGGGCAGCAATTTCACCGCATATTTCACACAAAACAATTTCCTTCTCAACTTTTTCGAAAGCAGCCGTATCGTTTCTTGCTATTGCTCCTAAGGAATATATGTTTGATAACCTTATCCCCAATTCCGTCATACATTTTTCTTCACATTGCCCGCAATGGATGCATGAGAAATAATCAATTGTAAGCGTGCGAATCTTTTTTACTTTGTCATCTTCAATTTTGATTGCTTCAGGCGGGCAAACCTGTGCACAGGTTCCGCAGCCGACACAATGCTCTTCATAATATTTTGGGAAGCCGCGAAATTCCTCAACAGCCGTATATCCTTCTTTGGGAAATTTTGTTGTATACGGCTTGGAGAAAAACGAACCAAGCGCTTCCTTTATTTCACGAACTTTTGGGAGAAACATATCATACTCCGCTGTATTTCTTTAATGCAAAATGCTGTTAAACTGTTTTAATTTCATCTGTAATCGCAGTCGGGTTTTCTTTTGTCTTCAGTTCATTGTCTTCTTCATATTTATCAACAACTGACAATTTATAAAGCGGGATTCTGCTTCTGTGTGCGGCTCTTGAAATAACGTGGGCCGCTGTTGGTGAAGCAAGAAAAATAAAAACAATGCCAATGACTGCCTTAAAACCAAAACTGGTAAACCCTTGAAGTAAAAATATTCCAAGCAAGATACCGACCGAACCAAAAGTAACACACTTGGTTGCAGCTTGCAGGCGGTTATAAACATCCGGAAGACGAACTAAACCGAGAACACCGAGAAAATCAAATGCAACCCCAATGCAGATTAAGATCATTCCAATTGTTTCAATCATCTAAGTTCCTCCCCTCAAGAATTTTTGCAAATGCCAGAGTCGCAATAAAACTTAGCAAAGCCCAGATAAGCCCTATATCCATAAAAAAAGATTCTTTATAATAAAGCCCGAACAAGGCAAGCATACCGATAATTAATACTCCGAGAATATCTACGGCGACTATTCTGTCGGCTGCAGAGGGTCCAAAAATCACCCGCAGCAATACCAAAATGCCGCTAAACAAGATTACATTTATAAGCTTAAATAAAATTTCGCCGTCATAAATAAAAAAGTTGAAGTAAAAGAAAGCGGCAAATATTATTAAACCCGCCGTCCAGCTTAAGATTTTCATTCAAATACCTCCGTCAGAGTTTTTTCAAATTTTTGACCAATTAGTTTTGTTGCTTCTTCAACAGATTCTTTTTCAACTTTAATACAATGAATGTAAAGTTCTTGCTCTTCTTTATTCACATCCACCGTTAAAGTTCCGGGAGTAAGTGTAATCGAATTACTTAATATCGTTATAGCCGAATCTTTTTTTAGCTTGGTTTTTATTTTCACAATTCCCGGTCGTATTGGTAAATTGGGATGAATTACAAGGTAAGCCACTTCGAAATTTGCTTTAATCATTTCCCAGAAAAATTTAAATATATAGATAAAGAAATATAGTATTCGTCTAATCGGGTGCTGAGATTTTTCGGTGGTAATCAGAAAATGTCCGGCTAAAAGACTTATCAGAACTGCTAAAACTAACCCGACCAAAACCTCTTCATAACTTTTTATATCTGTTATTGCAACCCATACAATAAATGAAAAGATGAAAACAAGTATTCTGCTTTTATTTTTTACGTTCATAGCTATCTCCCAACAACGAGATGAAGTGATGGAGTTGATTCTATAATTGCTTTTACAACCGGATCGAGAGTTAGTTCTTGGATACCCGGGACAATCATCAGGCTTGATAACAAGCAAAGCACAGCAAGTATAATCATTGCAACATTCATGCGCCATTCAATAGGATTAATTAAAGATGAAATAATATTATCTCCTCTAAATCCGTATCGCTGAACTTTCATAAATGAAGCAAGGGTTAAAATGCTGCCTATGATGGCTAGAAAAGCATAGCCAATAAATCCAGCTTGAATGGCTGCAATTATTATAATCAGCTTACTAAAAAATCCATTAAATGGAGGAATGCCTGAAATGGATAACGATGCTATCATTGAGGTTTGAGATGTTGTGGGTAAAATTTTAGTAAGGTTGCCCATTTTTTTAAGATTGCGTGTTCCCAATGCATATTCAACTGAACCCGCATTATAAAATAACAGCGATTTGAATATTGCATGGTTGAATAAATGAAACACCGCTCCAAGGATTCCCAATGGAGTTGCTATTCCCAATCCTAAAAGAATGTATCCTATTTGACTTATGCTATGATAGGCAAGCAGCCTCTTCATATCCCACTGACCAACTGCAAGAAATACCCCCACTATTATAGAAATGGTTCCCAAAACCAAAAATATTTTAGTGAAAATTTCAGGTGCATTAAAAACATTATAGAAAATTCGGATAAGCACATAAATGCCGAGCGCTTTAATAAGTACTCCCGAAAGCATTGATGAGATTGGAGCCGGAGCTGAGGAGTGAGCATCAGGAAGCCATGCATGAAAAGGCATCGCCGCCGCTTTTAGTCCAAACCCTGCCAGAAATAAGCCGCCAACCCAGAATACAACTTTTTGATTTACCATTGGAATAGCTTCGGCTATTTTTGATAATGTAAGTGTAGATGTAGAGCTGTACAAAACTGCTATTCCAATTAAAATAATTAATGATGACACTGAGCCCATTACTGCGTATTTGAATGACGCTTCAAACTCTTCTGCTCTGCCGCCATAAGCCACAAGTGCAAATGCTGAAAAAAGAGCAATTTCCATGAACACATATAAATTGAAAAGATCGCCTGTTATTATTACTCCATTCATTCCTGTTACAAGAAGCATAAACAATGCATAATATTTCCAATCCTTTGAAAGATGCCTGATGTATTGTATTGAAAATATTAATGATGTAAATGAAATAAGACTGACCATTACAAGCATGAATGATGTAAGTGCATCCTGAACGAGCACAATTCCATAAGGTACTTTCCAAGCACTCATTTCGTATGTCACCGTTTCTTCTTTCATAACGATAAAAGCAAACACCGAAAGTACAAGCAATGCTGAAACAGAAATAAAGCTTAAGATAATCGCCCAATCATCTTTTTTCCCGGCAATAAGAGTAATCAAGAAAGCTGCCAGCAGGGGAATAATAATGTAATAAGGAAGTATCATCCTGATAACCTCCTTATCTTGGTAATATCGAAAGTGTTATATTTTTCAAAGAGACGAATGGCAAGCGCCACAAGCAAAGCGGTTGTTCCGAGTTCAATTACAATTGATGTAAGAACTAAGGCTTGTGGAAGAGGATCAACCATTTGTTTGGGAATAGTTCCCTCGCTTAAAATAGGATAGGATGAATTATTTCTATACGCAAAAAGAATGAGCAT
>JBGSOQ010000225.1:0-3905 GCA_041739035.1 Ignavibacteriaceae bacterium
TCGCTCATATTCGGGATCTAAATCAACTTCACCTGTTGTTCTTGATAACGAAGCATCTTTAATGGATGCATCTTTCCGAAACCCACCAGCCTCTTTAATTATATCAGATAATTTTGTCTGATCTTCCTTAATTTTATATACTCCGGGATAATTTACCCAACCTTCAATGCGAATAAAGTTATCAATATAATATTCGGGAATTATACGAACAATCACATTATCCTTAAAATTGAGAGGCATGTTACTTTCAACAATTTTCTCATAAGAATAATAATAACTTTGTTGATTCTTCCCATCTTTATCATATCTCACAATTTCTATAGAATCAGTTTTTGCATTGAATAATAATCCCCCGGCAAGGTTTATCAAGTCACTTACACTTTCACCTTCAAGGTAATCATATGTCGCCGGGAACTTTACTGCTCCGGAAATTGCAACAACTCTATCTGCTTTGTCAATGAAAACAACATCACCATCATTTAAAAGCGGGTTTTGTTTTTGATCTCCATATTTTAAGAAACTTAAAAAATCGAAAGTCTTTGTTTCACCATTTACTGCTTTTATTTGAATATTCCTAAAACTTGATGTTTTGTTAAAACTCACAGTATCAAGCAAGAAATCAAAAAGTCTAGTGTTGCTTTGAACAATTGCAAGCAGCGGCTTTTCTATATCACCTACCGCAAAGATTTTTATCTTCTTAAGGCCTGCAAGTGAAATAAATATCTCAACATTTTTATAATATTTTTCTAGTGTCGATCTAATCTTTTCTCTCGCTTGATTCAGTGTTAGTCCTTTTAAATTTATTCCACCAATTTTCGGAATAAATAAATAATTTTCGATATTTATGATTAGATTGAAATTTACTTCCTCAATACCGCTGATAGAAATAAAAAAATTTTCGCCGGGACCAACTCTATATTCATCGGGATCAATGGATGCCTCTGTGATTCCACTCATGCTAATCTTTCTTACGGCATCTTTTGAATTTTGAAATTCTCTTTCCTTATAATCGGGGTTTGTTTGAGCAACTTGAAAATAAGGTAGAATAAAAAATATTAAAATTATGAACTTCAACATTCTATTATCTTTATTTAGAATATGATTTTTGTTAGTCATTTGCAAAATAAAAGGATTTGAAATAATTGATGCATAAAATTATCAAATAAACTCGCATCTTCAAATTTTGAGGGTTATTTTTCTAAGCACAAAAGCAGAGACGAAAAAACTAATTATTGGCCCAATTAGCAGAACCATCAATAAATATTCAAATGGAGGTTGATAATCATTTAACGACGGGCTATAATTCATCAGAATGGAAAGCAAAAATTTTATAACGCCAAATGATATAATCCCCGCCAAAAAACCGGTCATAACTTCATTTATTAGTAATGGAATTTTTATAGTTGATAATTTAGCTCCCACCAACTTCATAGTTTCAAGTTCGTCATGTTTAAGTGAAATCACCAATTTAATTGTGCTGTAACTGATATAAACCGATATTAAAATCAAAACTGCGGTGATAATAAAAATATATCGTTGAAGATTATTAAGAGTGGAGACTAACTTTTCTAAAATTTCATGCTCGAATAGAATTTCATCAATTCCAGAATATATGCCTATCTGCTTTTTGATTATCTCAATCGAATCTTTTTCAACAAACTCACTCTTTAGTTTGATTGATATTGAGGCGGGAATAGGATTATAATCTAAAATTTTCCGAAAATCTTCCCCGGTATCTTTTATAAAGCTTTCAGCAGCTTTTTCTTTATCGGTATACAAGATAGAGGAGCAATAGTGTTTATTTCCTAGTTCGCCCGTAAGTCTATTTATGCTGTTTTCAGAGAGTGTATCACTTATAAAAATGTTGATTATAAACTGTTCTTTAATTTTTTTATTGATTTGATTTGAGAGGAAAATTGAATAAAATGAAGCAGCGATAAGGAATATCGAAATGCTTAGGGTAATCAAGGAAAGAATGAATGACGATTTTGCCCGGCCAAAAATCCTAAATGCTTCTCTAAACCAAAAGAGCAGCATTATATTCTTATTCGATTAAAAATTTGATTCATCAATCCACCTTGTTATTGCCCACGTTTGTGAAGCGGGATCTTTCTTTAAGGATAAATTTACCCTACCATTCACACGAACGATGTCTGTAGGATTAAATGTTATAGTAAGATTAAACGCACGAATGATGATGGCATTTAAAGAATCCTGTGTACTAAGCACTTCATTATTCCAAATTAAATCTAAGCGTTGAGAATTTTGAAACAAGCCATAAGTTGTTTTCATTTCTTCATCTCTTCCCCACGAAACATCAACACCCTGATCATAATCTCGAAATGTAAATATAAAATCTTCGGCTATAAGATTACCATAAATTGTAGTGTCTTTAAAAACATAAGCATACTGAAAATTTTGAAAAACACCGTCAACATTTTTTAAATCAGATATTGTCGAGCTATTGTCTCCAACGGTGGTATCTAAAGCAGGTGCAAAGGGATTTTTACATCCTGTAAAAATTAGAATAATT
This sequence comes from Ignavibacteriaceae bacterium, assembly GCA_041739035.1. Classification (GTDB taxonomy): domain Bacteria; phylum Bacteroidota; class Ignavibacteria; order Ignavibacteriales; family Ignavibacteriaceae; genus XYD12-FULL-36-8. Next base: position 2,534 of record JBGSOQ010000225.1, read on the forward strand.
ATCAATCCAAGTTTGTGTGAAGAATTAATAAAATCTTCCTTTCAACTCACTCCAGCTTGGCGAATCGCCCCGTTTGATGTCCTGCCAAGAGTATATGCTCCAAACAGATCTAGAATCTTTGATTAATCCGAAAATTAAATCACCTTGATAATTTGAAGGAATAGTCACATCGGTAAATGGAACACTTAGAGAATACGATGCCACATACGTAATACTATCACCATGGATACTGGAGGATGTGTTTGATAAGGATAAGGTAATTGGCAGATCACCCGAGACTTTGACTATTAAATTTCTAAAATATTGTGATTCATTTGTTCTGCTCCAATTGTCACCTAGTGCAGGAAACTGCGAAAGCGCTTCGCTTGAAGGTGAAAACGAAAATACTTTGTTCGTAAAAGAAGGATCTGATAAACAAGAAAGATAAATCTCAAGATCTTTGTATTTAAAGGAGGTTACTAAGTTTGAATCTAATATTTCAGGAGTGAATGCAGTTTGAAAATCAGTTCTTGGTTTATCTGGAGATTCAGCATCGCGTGTCATAAAAAGATCACAGCTACTAATGAATAGAGCGGTAATTAGTAATATTATTTTCTTCATCTGTATGCAATTATAATAATTCTTGGGGAAATAGATTCCTCAAAATCATTTCCAAAGTAATCACCAAATATATTTTGAATTTTCAACGAGTGATTGGAAAATAAAAGTAACAGTTCATCTTTTGTATAGGCTCTTACAGATTCGCGAAATATTTTTTCTTCACTTCTCATGTTGATGGAAATTTTCTTTATTAGTCGATTTCCTTTAAAAATTCTCTCTTGCTTGATTATACCACCTTCAATCTTATCATAGGATACGGGTATTAAATTGTTCTTCAAATAAACGATATTAAAAAAATCGATTATAAAATAGCCATTATTGAGTAAATGATTTGTTGCAATTTTAATGACCCGCTCATTTTCGTCATCATTTTTAAAATAGCCAAAACTAGTAAAAAGACTTAGTATTAATTGAAATTTCTGTGTAAGCTTTAAATTTCTTAGATCACTTTTAATGAAATTAATATTGAGTCCGAGTTCAATTGAATTTTTTCTTCCTACATCAAGCAGATTTTCACTTATGTCAACTGCTGTTACGTCAAAACCACTTTTTGCGAATAACATTGAGTGCCTTCCGGCTCCACAGGCAAGGTCTAATACCTTAGCATTTTTTTCGAGAGTAATATTTTCCAGAATAAGATCAAAAAGATTTTTTGCATCCTCACCGTTTCGGTGCCTATACACATTTAAGTATTCTTCTGTATTGAACCAATCTTCAAACCACTCAGTCATTAAAGGGTAATTCTTCCCAAAACAGCTCGTCCGATTGTAGC
>JBGSOQ010000368.1:0-7827 GCA_041739035.1 Ignavibacteriaceae bacterium
AGAGACATCAATCGATTATGTGCTTCCTCGGAGGGTTCAACATTGTATTTGCGATAAAAATCGATTGTTGCCTCAACCGATTTAAAATAGTTTTGACATCCAGTACATTCATCAAGATGTGCTTTAATTGCAACACATTGAGAAGAATTTAAATCTTCCCCAAGAGATTCGCAAACGTGATGCATCACGTCTTTACATGTTACTTGATTCTGTTTCATCTCTTAAATGTTTGACTGATTTCTTTTCTTAAAAATGCTCTTGCTCTATGGAGCCTTGATTTAACTGCTGGAACTGAAAGTTCGGTTATCTTACCAGTTTCTTCGGTAGATAATCCTTCAACATCTCTTAATAAAAATACTATTCTGTACTCGGGCGAGAGTTTTTGAATAGCTTCGTCCAGCACTTTTTTTAGTTCATCGTTTTCAATACTCAGTGATGGAATTGAATCCCAATCGGCAATTGAACTTTCACTTATTAAAGCATCATCATCATCAAAAGATACAAACTCTCTCTTTTTTTTACGATACTCCATCAGACAATGATTTGCAGTTATTCTGTAAAGCCAGGTTGATAATTTCGATTTTCCATCAAACTGCTTTAAAGATTTTACCATGCTTATAAAAGTCTCTTGCATAGTATTTTCAGCTTTGTCAGGATTTCTGCAGATCTTGAAAGCGAAACTGTAAATAGTTTTTTCGTAATTCTTAACTAGCTCTGCCAAAGCTTTATTATTGCCGGCTTGAGCTTCTAAAATTAAACTTCGTTCGTCCATGAGATGCATATTATTATTTAGGGATTCAATTTATCAAAAATTTTTCGGATTTTTGCACTGGGACATTACCTCGTAATTCAGAAGTTTCATTCTGATTTCGTTTTTGCAATTAACTATAATTCATCATAATTTGAGCTGAAAATAAAGTTTAGTTGGATGTATTTCGATAAAAACCCTAAAAATATTTATAATAACCGGTTATTTCTCAACACCAATTCTGCAGAAATAAGATTTAAGATTCAGCCGAAGAATTTCATTGAGATAGATGAGGGCAAAATCATTTATCAAGTGGGAGATAGCAGCGACAGTCTCTATCTGCTTATAAAAGGACAGGTTAAGGTAAAAGTCTATGGGAAAAATGCTAATTCTTCATCACTAAAAATTGAAAATGATTTCTTTGGAGAGAATGAAATTCTTGAAAATACATTAAGAAAATCAGCAGCCATGGCAATTGAAAAAAGTTTACTATATACAATCAGTGCTCAGGAATTAAATGATTTGAATAAACATAAAACAATCTTCGCAAATCTTATTGGTTCAACTGCTGCTGCGGCACTTCCAGATGAAAGTCCACTTGCTGAATCTAATACAATAGAATCCTCTGAAGAATCAATTTCTTTTAACCATTCCCCGTTAAATCAAGAAATTTTTGAAGAAAAAAATGAAAAATTGAATTGGGATAATACAAACAATGAAGAATTTAAAGATATTGTAATCAATGAAGAGTTTTTGAAAGAAAAGGAAGTTGGGAATTTTACTAATGATGATGAAACTGTTGAATTAAATGATTTGGAGATAGAAAATCTAAACGTAGTAGCGGGCTCAAGCGAGAATAAACAACAGAGCCAGCAAATTGATGAATCCGAAAACTCAATAGATACCGCAGTAAAAATAAATACAAACGAAAAAAATGAGGATTCAATTTTGGATCAAATTAAAGAAGAGATAAGGGAAAGCTTAACAGATTTAACTGAAGAGGATGAAATTCGAATTACCAACTCAGGACAGGAGAATCAAAAAGAACAGAGTTTAGCTGAAAACATTCCCGATGAAATAACTTCAGTTAAATCAAATAGTACAAAACAGCAGAAGGCAGAACAACTATCGGCTAAAGAGTATTTACAAATAATAAAGAAAATTACTGAATCTATTTATGATGAAATTGTAACTCCGGCCGAATTAATTAAAAACTATGCCAACATTCTAATAGGAAAATCTTCCTCTGCCAAAGCTGATAGAATTCTGCAGAGAATAATCGATCAGTCCAATATTATTATTGAGTCACCGCGAACACATTCAGATTTTTTTGCCGAAAAAATTACTCTAAAATCACAGGTATTTTATGCGGCTAATGTACTCGATGACATTTTACATTTGCTTGCTAACTATACTGAATTCCGCAACATTAAACTTTTTAGAAAATTTGAAGCCGATGCCTCAATTCTTATTGACAAGAATTTATTTTATCAGGCCTCTCTTCAGATAGTAAAGTTTCTTTGTGAAAATATTTCTGACGAGGGCAGCATTTTTGTTGCAGTAAACAGAACTAAGGAAATGCTGATAATAGAATTTAAAAGCAACGGACAACAAATTTCTGATGAGATAATTAAAAAAATAACTGAAAATTTTATTTTAAAAGAAAATCCGGGAATAAGCTTTGCTAAAAGGATAGTCATAGAACTTAATGGTGAAATGACAGTACAAAACAATCGCGATGCTGGGCCTGAGATTAAAGTTCTTCTCCCAATTGTCAAATAGTTAATTGCAATTGAGTTTACTTCTCAATTCTAAGTTCAATTCAAATGCATTTCAATCTCATATCAATTCTTGGCCCAACGGCCACGGGAAAAACAAAGTTAGCAGTTAAACTTGCACATAAATATAACGGCGAAATTATTTCGGCTGATTCACGTCAAGTTTACATAGGAATGGATATCGGGACAGGGAAAGATTACAACGATTACTTGATTGAAAACAAGAAGATAAATTATCACTTGATCGACATTATTCATCCCAACCAGGAATTTAATCTCTTCCTGTTTAAAGAATTATTTTCTAAGGCTTTTAAGGAAATTTCAACAAGAAACAAGCTGCCTTTTCTAGTTGGCGGTACAGGACTCTACATCAGCTCGATTGTTCAAAATTATGATTTGAGGAAAGCTGATTTTAATTCAGAACGAATTGACGAATTAAATCAGATGGGATTAGCGGAATTGAGGAATCATCTTTTGAAGCTTACTCCAAAAATCCACAACATAAATGACTTGAATTCCAAAGAAAGAATAATTAGGGCAATATTGGTTGCAGAAGCGAATGAAAAATTAATGGATTTCCCTCAAATAAAACCTCTCGTACTTGGTGTAAAAATGAATCGTGAGGAAATTCGAAATCGAATTACTGATCGGTTAAAAAAAAGACTCGCCGAGGGAATGATTGACGAGGTCAAAAGTCTGATGGATTCCGGAATTACTTTCGAGCGATTGTTGTCCTTCGGTTTGGAATATAAATTTGTTGCATTGTATCTCAAAAGCGAGTTAAGCTATGATGAAATGTTCCAAAAGCTGAATACATCCATTCATAAATTTGCAAAGAGACAAATGACATGGTTTAAAAAAATGGAACGTGAAGGTGTAAAGATAAATTGGCTAAACGGAGTTGATTTTGATTCTGCATACAGATTCATCGATGATAATTTGTGTGCCAGCTAATGAATTCACTTCCGGAAAGTGTCACAAAATATCTTAAAAAATATTCTGTTGCGGGTTGGACTCTAGAATCAAACTTCAATAACAAAATTGATAATGCAATTATAATTCCAGTCCTAGCTGAGTATGAAAATCTCAGAATACTTCTGGCTTCCCTCCTTAAAAACGATCAAGAACATTTCGGCAATACTGCAGTTATTCATGTTGTTAACAGTTTTGAAGATTCACTCGAAGTCGTTAAAAATGATAACCAAAAGTCGATTGATTTATTGCGTGCGATTGTGGGAAAGAATAATCCTGGGGATTCCGTTGTTTCCGAAATAATTAAATCTAATTTGAATATCTGTTTGATTGATGCTTCCTCTAACGGATTAGAAATGCCAATGAAAACGGGCGGTGTTGGTTTAGCAAGAAAAATTGGAATGGATGAAGCATTGAGGATTTTCGATTACAATTCAACAGCTAAGAAAATATTAATTTGCTTAGACGCTGATTGTAAAGTTGATTCAAATTATCTTACATCAATCGTTAATGAGTTCAATAATAGAAAATTATGCGGCGCGATAGTAAATTTTCGTCACCGTACAGAGGATAATGCCCCAACAACGTCGGCAATTATTTGTTATGAAATTTTCATTCGGTATTATGTTCTCGGCTTAAAATATTCCCGTTCACCTTTTGCCTTTCACACAATCGGTTCAACGATGATCTGTGATTACGAAAGCTACATTAAAGTAGAAGGAATGAACAAGAAGAAAGCTGCTGAGGATTTTTACTTCATGGAAAAGCTGGCTAAGAATTATAAGATTGAAAAGATAAATTCTACAACGGTTTATCCTTCATCAAGAAGCTCCTGGAGGGTACCATTTGGAACCGGACAGCGAGTTGGCAGATTCTTGTCTAAAAAACAAAACGAGTATTTACTTTATAACCCAATTTGTTTTGATATTCTGAAAGCCTGGCTGGAAATTTTTAATTCTGAGGAGATTAAAACTTCAAATGAATATTTAAACGCAGCAAAGAATATTCACCCCGAATTAAGTAATTTTCTGATGAAACATAATTTTAACAATGATTGGAATAGAATTCTTAAGAACTCTACAGCAGCAGAACAGCTTGAAAAACAAAAACAAAAATGGTTTGATGGATTTAAAACCTTAAAGTTGATTCATTATCTTAGAGACAAGGCTTTTCCGCAAGTAAGTATGTTTGATGCATTGAATGGCATGTTCGAGAGAATTGGAATTAAAAAGGAGTTCTTCTGGTTTAGTAATACTATTCCAGAACTTGATGTTCAGAAAAAATACTTAGTATTATTGCGTGAGCTAACCTAAGCTGGAAAAATCTTGCCACGAATGACACTAATAGACACGAATAAAAGCAAAATTATTGGTGTACATTCGTGAAATTCGTGGCTTTATAAAATGACTTAATAAAAATATAATTTCAAAATGATCATTAAAACTTCACCGGACGAAATACAAAATTATTTATCAGATGCCTCCAACTTAAAAGGAAACTGTGATGCAGTTTACTTTCCTGAAAATGAAGTTGATATTATTACAATATTAAAAGAAGCAAACGAAAAGAAAATCAAAGTTACAGTATCTGGGAACGGCACAGGACTTACCGGAGCAAGAGTTCCAGAAGGCGGAATTGTTATATCGACCGAAAAGATGAATCACATCATTGAAATAAATGAAAAGGAGAAAACCGCAACGGTTGAGCCCGGAGTTATCCTCGCTGATTTTCAGAAACTTGTGAATGAAAAAAAATTAATGTATCCGCCGGATCCGACAGAAAGAAATTGTTTTATTGGCGGAACTGTTGCAACAAATGCTTCAGGCGAAAAAACTTTTAAGTATGGTCCGACCCGCAATTATGTTTTGGAATTGAATATTGTTTTGGCAAACGGAGAAATACTAAAGCTGAAACACGGCGATTTTTTGGCAGAAGACTATTCTCTCAAACTTAAAACAGAATCTGGTTCAGAGTATGTTTTGCAGCTGCCGGAATACAAAATGCCTCCAACTAAAAATACTTCAGGATATTTTTCTAAGAAAAACATGGAGGCAATTGATCTATTCATAGGCTCGGAAGGAACGCTTGGAGTCATTACGAGAATTAAACTCAGGCTTGTTGATCTGCCGGAAAAGATTTTATCATGTGTGATATTTTTCAATCAAGAGAAAGATGCTCTGTCATTTATAAATAAAGCAAGAGATAAATCTTATCATACCCGTCAAGAAAAGCTAAAGGATTCACTTGATGCTTTAGCACTTGAGTTCTTCGATAAAAACACATTGAAATTCTTGATGAATGATTATCAAAATATTCCTAAGGATTCGAAAGTCGCAGTTTGGTTTGAGCAAGAAGTTAATTCACAAAATGAAGAAATGCTGCTCGAATCATGGATGAAATTGATCTCAGAATTTAATGGTGATGAGGAAAGTGCATGGTTTGCTTTTTCAGATTCTGATAACAAAAAGATACAAGAATTTCGTCATGCAATTTCATGGAAGATAAGCGAATACATTTCACAAAATAATTTAAAGAAGCTGGGAACTGATGTTGCAGTGCCCGATGAAAAATTCGAGGAGCTTTACTATTTCAGCAAAAATGAAGTTGAAAAAGAAAATTTGCCTTATGTAGTTTACGGCCATTTTGGTAATTCACACATGCATCTAAACATGCTGCCTAAAAGCGAGAACGAGTACGAGAAAGGGAAAGACATTTATAAAAAGATTTGCATGAAGTCTGTTGAATTTGGTGGAACAATTTCTGCCGAGCACGGAATTGGAAAGTTGAAAACAGAATATCTATTCTTGATGTATGGCGAAGAAAATATTCGAAAGATGGCAGCATTAAAAAAATCTCTCGACCCAAATTTGATTTTGGGAGTTGGAAATATTTTTAAGTTGGTTTTCTGAAACCTCCGAGGTTCGCGTTCCATCCACCGTGCAAAACCTCGGAGGTTTGGATGAGATTTTATCTCATTATTATTCCTCCCAAAGTTTTCTCCTCCTAACCACCTTTTCAATCTTGGTTACTTTAGGATAAAAAGCTTTGATATAGAAAGCGCGTATTGCCTCAACAGTTTCAAATTTCTCAGATGCAGAAGCTTTCTGCCAATATTCTTTTTCAAACTTTTCCTGCTCTTCAAACGAGTTAAATTTATGAACTACTTTTTCTTTCACTCTTTATTCCTCACCAAGCTTTAAAATTCGAACAACTTTTTCAATTTTTTTACCTCTTGGATACAAAGCTCTTAGGTGCATCATTTGAATTTCATCTAAGACTTTAAGCTTCTCTTCACCTGGAAGATTACGCCAATATTCTATCTCAGCTTTTTCTGCTTCTTCAAAGGAATTGAATTTTCTTACAACGGTTTCTATTCGTCTTTTTTTTCTTTTGCGTATGTCCGAAGCCATTCTAAATCCTCAATATCTTTTTTTCTACCAGTTGTTTTTTTGTTAGTAACCAAATCTTTATAAGAAATAAAGGAAACATTTTTAATGCTCCAATAAGTAATCTTTTTACGGTTTTTGTAAGCAGTTAAAAAATCAACCCCTTCGATTGAAGTCATTAAATCAATTCTTAATGGAGATACTCCCAACTGAACAACTCTGTCTTTAGCAGTTAGATCATTTACTGTAATTCCCAAACTTGCTAAACCAAACTCATCTAACACCTTTAAAATTTTATTGGCATTTGGCATTGAACTTTCGATAAAAATATCTATATCCTGAGTACTCTTAGGCCTTGAATATAAGGAAACTGCATACCCACCCACGAGCAGATACTTGACTTTATGCTTATTAAGCAATTGAATAAATTCTTTGAAGTCGCTATAAATTATCATTTCTTCACTTTCTTAAATGTAGTTCCATCCTTCGAGTCTTTCAACTCAATTCCGAGTTCCTTCAATCCATCACGAATTTTGTCAGACAGCGTAAAGTTCTTTTCTTTTCTTGCATCGTTTCGTAAGCGAATAAAAAATTCGAGCAACTCTTTTTCAATAGAACTTCCTTCGGTTTGTGATTTATCCAAATCAACTATTCCTAAAACTCCTTGAGCAGTTTTTGATAAGAATTCCTTCACACCAGAATAAAACTCTGGACTCAAATTTTCATTCTCAGCAATAGTTTTATTTACGTCTCTAACAAAATCAAACAGCACCGCAACAGTTTGTGGAGTGTTAAGATCATCATCCATTGCAGATTCAAAATCCTTGTAATACTTCTCAAAATCAAAATTGGGATTAATCCTCTCTCCCTCCTGTCCGCCTCTGGCGGATTGGAGAGGGACGGGGTGAGGGGTTATCTTTTCAATCAAATTCTCAAACTTCTC
>JBGSOQ010000301.1:0-4098 GCA_041739035.1 Ignavibacteriaceae bacterium
AAAGGACAAGCAATTTTTACCAAACCTGGCGTTCCTCATGCTTATCTGAAGGGAAATATTCTTGAGTGCATGTCAAATTCAGATAATGTTATCCGTGCCGGATTAACTCCAAAGTTTAAGGATGTTAATAATTTGCTTGAGGTTTTAACCTATGATTTAACTCTACCGCAAATTCTAAAGGGAAGTAAAAAAGAACATTCTGTTGTCTACAAAACCCATGCAAAAGAATTTGAAATCCAAATTTTTGCTTTAACCAAGAATGAATTGAAGTTTAGCACTCAAAATAATCCCCAAATAATGCTGATGTTGGAGGGGCAGATTAAATTATCATTCAACGAGGGTTCAAAGATTAAATCAGAACTGTATTCAAAAGGGGAATCGGTTTTCCTGCCGGCAATACTATCAGAATTTAAAATAACTGCTGAGAAATTCACCGGTTTGGTTTTAGTATCAGTGCCCTAGTTAAACCTTTCATGTTTAAAAAAAAGATGCCGGATCAAGTCCGGCATGACACAAAATATTCTCTAAAACTAGAATTAAAATTCAACCTTTTTCTTGGTTTTATTGGCATATTCAAGTACAAGCGCGCTTGCAACGAAGATTGAAGAGTATGTTCCGATTATGATACCGAATGCAAGTGTGAACGCGAATGCTCTTAGTACTTCTCCTCCGAAAATGAAAATCACCAAGACAGCCAATAATGTCGTACCGCCTGTTAATATTGTACGACTCATTGTTCGGTTAATGCTCATATTCAAAACATCGAACAGAGGCATAGTTTTATGAATTTTTAAGTTCTCCCTTACTCTGTCAAACACAATGACTGTATCATTAATTGAATATCCAACAAGAGTCAGAAATGCGGCAACTATCGAAAGATCGATCTCAAGGTTTAATCCCGGAATGACACCATATAGAAGCGCATACAAACCAAGTGTGATTAAAACATCATGAAATAAGGCAAGTACTGCACCGAACGCAAAAATAAATTTGAAACGGAAGGCCAGATAAATTAAAATAACAACAAGTGATAAAAGAACAGCTAAAACTGCATCTTGCTTTAATTCTTTACCAACTTTAGGACCAACTTGATCTTCCTTTAATACTTTGAAAGGATTATCCTTGAATTTTTCTTTAAGATTTTCTTTTATCCAATCAGAAATTCCAACACTCACAATCATCTGTTTATTATCAGGTTCTTCAGATACTTTTGCAGTTTGAAAACCAGCCTCAAAAAGTTTTTCAACTAAAATATTAGTTGTGTCCGGATTGGCCAGTGTGATAGTTATTGAGCTTTGAGATGAGTCAGTAATTTGTCTATAAACATTGGGTAATGCTTTATCAATTTCACTTTGAATGCTTTGAATAACTCTAGGATAGAGATTAGCAGGTATCGATTGAAGTTCCGTTCTTATCAATACTGTATTTTCACCGCCATAAGTTTTTAGCTCAATATTTCCAAGCCCAAGCCTCTCGACCTCGCCTCTTATATTTGCTATTTCAATTGGTTTGTCAAACTGCAATACAATTTCTGAACCACCCTTAAAGTCAATACCAAACTCTAAACCGCGGAAAATCATTGTAAGCAAACCGAGAAAGAAAAGGGCTGCGGAAACCGTATAAAAAAGTTTCCTTTTCCCCATCCAATCTATATGTATATTTTCAAATATGCGCATTTATCAATTTACTCCTTAAAAAACCATTTTTTACTTGAAAGCCTTAGCTTAACCAATACTAATTTTTGAATTTTTTGAAACGAGAATATCAAAGATTAGCCTTGAAATGAATAAAGCACTAAATAAGCTTGTTACAATTCCAATCATTAAAGTTAATGCAAATCCTTGAACCGGACCGGTGCCGAACTGATACAATATAAGTCCTGTGAAAAAAGTTGTAATGTTTGAGTCAAATATTGCAGAGAAGGATTTACTAAACCCGCCATCAATGGAAGCTTTTATAGTTTTTCCAGTTTCCATTTCTTCTCTAATTCTTTCGAATATTAGAACGTTAGCGTCAACAGCCATGCCCATTGTTAAGATTATTCCGGCAATACCCGGCAGAGTTAACGTAGCACCAAAACCCGCTAAGATGGCTAATATGAATAAGATAGAGAATACTAATCCTGCAGATGCAATTGATCCGCTTTTTCTATAGTAGAGGATCATAAAGAAACCTACGGCGATGTAACCGATTATTGATGCAGTTAAGCCGCTATTAATTGAATCTTGTCCGAGAGATGGCCCAACAGTTCTTTCTTCAATAATATCAACAGGAGCAGGGAGAGCACCGGCTTTTAGGACTATCTCCAAAAGTTTTGCTTCTTCCATATCCGCCATTCCTTCAATCTGTGATCTTCCTCCTGGAATTTTACCACGGACGACAGGAGCCGAAAAAGCTACTCCATCTAACATAATCGCAATTCTTTTACCTACATTAGCACCGGTTATTCGCGCCCAATCGGTAGCTCCTTCGCTGTTCATTTCCATGCTAACTATTGGTGAAGATGTGTTAGGGTCAATGTTTGCCTGAGCATCTGTTATCACGCCGCCTGTTAATTCTGGATTCTTATTAACCAAATACATCATATAAATGTTTTCGCCTTTATCAGCACCAACCGACTTTGCTGAATAGACAAATTCAACATTATTCGGCATTATTTTCTGGACTTCTTCTCGATTAAGATATTGTGTTAATAGATTTTTCTGGCCCTCACGAACATAGGCATCGGCAGACTGGCCTTGAGGATCCAACATTGCAATAGCAAAGAAGGGATGTTCCTTTTTGAATTCTTCCTCTGATAGCTGTCGATCCTTGCTTGTATCTGCTGCGATTAGCGAGGTATCTCTAGTTTCGGTTTTAGCAGTTTCAGCAGCATCAATTTTTGTGGTATCCTGTAAATTTTTACCAGCAAGAACGTCGTCAATTTTTTGCATAAGCGAAACCGCAAATTCGGGGTCTTTAAGAATTCTAAACTCAAGAAGCGCTGTTCCTTGTAAAAGATTTTTAGCTTCTTCTTCTTTAGCCACACCTGGTAATTCGACAATCACTCTTCTGCTGCCTTGTCTTTGTATTGATGGTTCTGAAACACCGTACTGGTCAACACGATTTCTGATAATTTCCATAGCACGAGTAACTGCATCTTCGGCATCTTCTTTTAATTTATTTAGAATTTCTTCGTCATCTTCACGGATAGTTCCGAAGTAACGACTCAATCTAATCTGCCTCTGATCAAATTTTCTTCCGAGAATATCCACTACCGATTCATCGGATAATGCAGCTTCGTTCTCTGCTTCTGTGAGGACATTTTTAAAAACTTCATCGGGATTTTTCGCCAATTTTTCGAGTAACTTTGCAGTATTTACTTCTAGGACAACTCGCATTCCTCCCTGCAGATCTAAACCTAGTTTAATTCTCTTTTGTCTAGTCTCAGCAATTGAAGGATCTGAAACTCTAATGCTGTCCTCAATTGCTGTCAGCTTTTTGCTGAGATCTTGCTTTGTTATTTCAGGATAAGTTCTTTTTATTTCTTCTTGCTTTTTAGTGACGGTTTCTTTGATGCTTTTAGTGTTACTGTAATCCTTATAGGTAGGCCATAGAAGGTAAACCGCTAAAACTAGTGCTGCGAGAATGATAATAATTTTAAATCTGAATTCTTTCATAGTTTATATCTTGTTTAGATTGGTTTTGCAAAATTAAGTCAACAAAATTATGAGTATAACGCCTGAAAGTCAATTAAATGAGCTAAAAATAAATGTGAAAAAATGGTCGGTAATGAAGATAACAGCAATAATTCAAACGATTTGGATTATTTTTTTAATTAGTCGTTCAAACTTATGCTGAACCAGATTAGCCGTTTCGGTGACTTCAACATGAGAAAGCTTATTTTTCGTCAATCCTGCTGCATAATTAGTGATACAAGAAATTGAAGCAGTTTCCATTCCGAGGTAACCTGCATAAACCGCTTCATGAACTGTTGACATACCTACGGCATCTCCGCCGAATTTAGAGAGATATCGTATCTCAGCTGGTGTTTCATAACTGGGTCCCTTTGTGTACCAATAAACTCCCTCTTTCAATTCTATCTTTTCTTCTTTTGCG
>JBGSOQ010000322.1:0-5719 GCA_041739035.1 Ignavibacteriaceae bacterium
AGAAAATCTGAGAAGATAAAATACTATAAAAAGAATGAGGGCCGCTTTGATTTTTGCCAAGGCTGCACGGTGAATTGTTATTTTGAGCCATCATTTGCCTTTCCGTCAAATATTTATTCATTAATGAGCGTTGATTCAAAACTAAAATACAGTTTCAACAAATTGATAAAGCAAAAAATTCAAAAGAAATTACTAGCAAGAAATAAAAGCATATAAATGATAAAGAAAATTTTGAAGATAAACACCGTCGTTTTAATCAGTGCCCTCAGCCTTTTTGCGCAAAGTCGTAAAGAATGGTTTCCGGATAAATTGAACATAGAGCCATTCGCAGCAAATGTAATTGAACCCAAAGTCGGTTTTGAGTTTCTACTGGCGAAAAGTGAAATTCGTTTGAACGTTGGAACATCTAGAGATTTTTATAATGTATCAGATGAAAATTCTGCCTTATCATTTGGGGCTGATTTCTTCACTTATTCTTTATTGAGAAGTGAAAAAGATTTTCATTTTCCTGTTGATGCCATCGATTATCTTTTCGGATTGAATGCTGGATACAAAATTAAAGCTAAGGATAAGGAGTACGGATTACGTTTTCGGTTAAGTCATATTAGCGCTCATTTTGTTGATGGTCATTTTGACTATAGCATAAAATCGTGGAGAAACGGGAGATCACCACAAGTGTACAGCAGAGAATTCATCGAACTTTTCCCCTTTTTTAGTTTAGAAAAGTTAAGACTATACGGCGGCTTTACTTATATTTTTAATATTACACCAGATAATTTAGGCAAGGAAATTTATCAAGCTGGTTTTGACTATTATATGCCCGATGCCTGCTTTGAAGTTTGCACTCCATTTATTGCTTATGATTTCAAGCTTAGTAAAATTGAAAAGTTTTTCGGTAATAATTCTTTTGTTATTGGAATTAAATTCGGACAATATGATTCCAAAGGTTTTAGCATCAGATTTTCTTATCTTTCGGGCAAGAGTATTCACGGTGAATACTACGACGTCAATGAAAAATATTCCTCTATTGGATTTAATTTAGAACTGTAATATGCCCGATACTTACTCGACGGATTACACATCTCCGTTTTCTAAAATACTCGAATTACAAAAGAAAAAACGTTACTGGCTTCACATTGGTTTGTTCATTTTAACATTCATTACTACAACAATTGCTGGGGTTGAATGGACGACAGGTACTCTGGGGCCGTACACAATTGATATTTTATTGAACGGTTTACCTTATTCTCTATCGATTCTTTTCATTATAACTTGTCATGAGTTCGGTCACTACTATGCTGCCAAATATCACAAAGTCGATGCAACACTTCCATACTACATTCCGTTTCCTCCTATCGCAGGATTTATTAATTTTGGTACGATGGGTGCTGTAATTAAAACCCTTTCGCCTGTTAAATCAAAAAAAGCCATGTTTGATATCGGGATTGCAGGTCCGATTGCTGGTTTTATCGCAAGTCTAATCATATTGACTTATGGTTTTCTGAATGTACCGGGTGAAGGATATATTCTTTCAATACATCCGGATTATTTTTCACCGGAGTATGGTTCAAGCGGATTGAAACTTGTTTTTGGTGATACAATTCTTTTTTCCTTTTTTAAATCCTTATTCGCAGATAATGCACAATTCTTTCCACCAATGTCGGAAATTTATCATTATCCTTTTTTATGTGTCGGATGGTTTGGATTGTTAATCACTGCAATGAATATGATTCCTGTTGGTCAGTTAGACGGGGGACACATTTCTTACACAATGTTTGGTGATAAAAATCATTTCAAGCTTGCTGTGATTGCTTTTTCGCTTTTATTTATTTTCGGTATAAGTGGTTTGTTTGATTCGTTACTCGAGCTGAATCTAAACATCGGGTGGAGCGGATGGCTATTTTGGGCACTAGTTCTCTATTTTATTATTAGATTAAAACACCCACCAATTGTGGATAATGAACCTCTTGACGGGAGAAGAATGATTCTAGGTTACTTAAGCTTTGTAATTTTGCTTATCTCATTCTCACCCAATCCCATAATGATCAGCGCAATAGGATATTAAATTTTACCTTGAGTTACATTTTTAACAAACCGAATTTGATATCAATGAAAATAACTGCTTTATTATTTCTGCTGCTTGCTTCTTTAACGTACTTAGGATGTGAAAAGGATTTTGACTCAGTTGTTGATCAAACTCCATCTAATTTCCAAGTAATCGGTGTTAGGACAATTGATTCTGTAAGATACATTCCGGGGGATTCATTAGTTTTGTTGACAGTTACCTTTAACAACTCCAGTGATCTTCGAAGTGTTTTTGCTGATATTTATGCTTCAGATGGAAATAAACTAAATCAAAATTCTTTCAGCTTATTGGATAATGGTAAAACCGAAAATGGGGATTTTTCTGCCGGAGATAATACTTATTCGAATAAATTTCCGCTTAGTCAATTTTATCCAAATGGTATTTACACAATCAAATATTTTGCCGAGGATAAAAGCAAATCTGTCAGGCAAGTAGCGGTTCAAAATTTTAAGTTTGATAATGGGCAAACTAACATCGCTCCTGTAATTTCAAATTTGGTTGCGCCAGATTCTGCCAAAATTGATACAATAAAAATTCTAATCCTTCTCTCCATAAAAGCTGAAGATCAAAATGGGAGAAGCGATATTGAATCAGTTTTCTTTAATTCTTTCATTCCGCCTAATGGCAACCCATCTTCAAGTAATCCTTTTATTATGCATGATGATGGGATAAATGGGGATCTGACACCGGGCGATGGAATTTATTCGTTGATTATTGAGTTGCCTCCAGCAGGTGTTACGGAAGGCAATTATCGATGGGAGTTTCAAGCAAGAGACCGCGGTAAGAAACTAAGCAATTTAATTCTACACAACATTGTAATTTATTAATGCGAAAGTATTATTTTCTATTCTTTTTAATATGGATGATAACTGATTCTGCGTTCGCTCAATTCCGTCCCGACAATTATGAGATTGGAATTACAAATAAATTGCAGAAAATTTCTGATAACAATCCGGCAAGCAACAGCATAAGTGATATTTTAATTTTAGGTGATACTATTTGGCTCGGTACAAGCAGAGGCGTAAGTTTGTCAACTGATAGGGGAACATCATGGACAAATTTTTATGGATCAGCTGCATTCGGAACTGAAAGCGTTTCTGCAATCGGCTTTGATAGAAATTCACAAACATTCTGGGCTGCCACGGCTCATTCAATTGATAAAGATGGTCAGTCGCTTCCCGAAGGAAGCGGTTTGAGATTTACAACTGATTACGGACAAACATGGAATAGTATTGCTCAACCTCTGGATTCCCAAACTGATACCATTGAAGTTTATGGAAATAATTCGATTCGTGCTTTACCTGTTACTGTAGCTGTCCAAAATTTAATTTATGATATTGCTTTTACTCCCAATACAATTTGGATTGCAACTTTCGCCGGGGGATTACGAAAAGCCCGGATCGACAGCTTGCGAATTAATCAAAGTCTCAAGTGGCAAAGAGTTCTGCTTCCACCTGATTATTTAAATTCTATTAAACCAGCCGATACATTAAATTTCTGCCTTCAACCTGTTGCAGGCAAATTCTGTTCGGAAGCTAATTTAAATCACAGAGTATTTTCAGTTATAACATCAAACGATTCGACACTTTTTGTCGGCTCAGCCGGAGGAATTAACAAATCAACTGATAATGGAATTAGCTGGAAGAAATTCACGCACACAAATCAAACCTCTCCGATAAGCGGTAATTTCATTGTTTCACTTGGTTATAATAGTTACGATAACACAGTTTGGGGTGCTACTTGGAAAGCAGAAAGTCAAAACGAATTTTATGGAGTTAGTTCATCTTCCGATGGTGGAGAAACCTGGCAGACATTTTTGGAAGATGAGAAAGCTCATAATTTCGGTTTTAAATTTGATAATGTTATTGTTCCAACAGATAATGGAGCATTCAGAACTCGAAATAAAGGATTGACCTGGATTCTTCCCAGCTCAATTATTGATGAACAATCGAAGTTGTCACTTACGACAAACATATTTTACTCGGCTGCTTCGCAAGTTAACGATGTATGGTTAGGTTCTTCAGATGGACTAGCAAAAATTATAGAAACTCCGGGAACTATTTGGGACGGCAAGTGGAAGGTTTATTTCGCATCGATTCCATTAGGATCGAATGATGAAGCTTATGTTTTTCCAAATCCATTTTCACCCAAAATTGATGAGGGATTAAAGTTCAAGTACACTACTGGCGGGATTACTACAACCGTTACAATTCGAATTTACGATTTTGCAATGAATTATGTTCGTACGTTACTGCAAAATGCACCAAGAAATATTTCAACGGACATTGAGGCAGTTACCTGGAATGGCAGAGATGATGCAGGAAATATTGTCACGAATGGAGTTTACTTTTATCGAATTGAAATAGGTGATCAAAATCCTCTTTTTGGTAAAATTATCGTTTTGCAATAAGATGAATAAAGGCATATTAAAAATATTATTTTTGATTTCGACAATTTCATGCATAGTGAGTGCTCAGCCAGAATTCAGCAAAATATCCAGTATGCCTGGAGCTTTTAGTCGTATGGGTTTTGGTGCACGGGGAATTGGTATGGGGAATGCTATGTCAGCAATTACCGAAGGAAATCTTGTATCCTATTACAATCCAGCGTTGATAGTCCATCAAGAAAATAATTCCTTTCAAACATCTTACTCATTCTTATCGCTGGATAGATCTTTGAACTTTCTAAACTACACAAGAAAATTTGAGTTTTATTCTGCGAAAGATTCGCTAATTGAAAACCCAAAACCGAGAGCAACCGCGGGAATTTCAATCGGAATAATAAATGCTGGTGTAAGTAAAATTGATGGAAGAGATAACCAAGGAATTAAGACAGGTGATTTGTCAACATCGGAAAATCAGTTCTTCTTAGGACTTGCAAACAAGTTCTCCGAGAAGCTGTCCATAGGAATTGCTATCAAATTCTATTACTACAAACTTTATGAAGAGATTAACACCAATTCGGTTGGGATTGATGTTGGTGCTTTGTATCGAATTAATGATCAGTGGAATGTATCATTGATGCTTTCAGATTTTAACAGTGAATATAAATGGGATACTTCTCCGGTTTATGAGCTGGAAGGCTCAACGACAGAAGATAAATTTCCAATCGTAAAGAAAATTGGATTGAGTTATCGGAACCAGCTGTTGGGACTCATTACTTCTCTAGAATTTGAAAACAGCAATGCTGAAACAAATATTCTTCGACTTGGTGCTGAGTATAATCTAATCGAACATTTGTTTATACGAGGAGGAATAGATCAGTTTAATCTCAGTAACGGCGATTTTCCCGCTAAACCGGCACTAGGATTTTCTTACTTCAAAGAAATTGGAACCGTCACCTTCGGAGTTGATTATGCATTTATGATTGAACAATATTCGCCTTACGATAGACACATTGTCGGTTTAAGTGTTAATTTTTAAATCAAATGGTTTTAAAATGTGGTTAAAACCATATATCATTTCAGTTCGTTTGATCCATAAGATGAATCTGACGGTAATAAAAGATTTTCAGACAATATAATAGAATTATAATTTTTATAAATCATGACTAAAAAAGTATTTATTGGTGTATTATTATTAAGCAATTTAATGTTTGCTCAATCAGCAGGCAATTCGGGTTTACCCTTCCTTA
>JBGSOQ010000374.1:0-63349 GCA_041739035.1 Ignavibacteriaceae bacterium
CGCCTGCAGTTTATGTCCAGGAAAGCAAGAGAATCGGGTTGGAGGTTAAGCTTCCGTGTATAAACAAAAGTGAGTATGAATACACCGGAAGGGAGAAAGTGCTGCTGATTGGATTGATGGCCATAAAAAATCTTTCCAGAAACTCTATCAATAAAATAATTGGCGAGAGGAGGGAGAACGGTAAATATGTTTCGCTTGCGGATTTTCTTGTCTGCACACAGCTGGGTTATGAAGAAACCGCGCTGCTCATTAAATGTGGTGCAATGCACTGTTTCAGGAGAACAAGACCAACACTTTTGCGCCTTCTCGATATCTATATTCATCACAGAAAAATTCTTAATGAAAATTATAACGATCTTTTTATGAATGATACTTTTGCACTTGAACGTGATGTAAGTACGGATGTTAATTATTCTGTTGAAGAGATTTGCCGCAATGAATATGAGGCTTTCAACTATATGGTTACGCGCCATCCGCTGAATTTTTTTTCCGAATGGATGAAGGATAACCACATTGTTAGGGCAAAAGATATGATCAAGAACCGTGGAAAGAAAGCAAAAATGATAGGATGGTATATGACATCGAAAAGAATAAGAACAAAAAAGGGAGATATAATGAAATTCTTGTCACTCGAAGATTTGACCGGAACTTTTGAAGCAGTAATCTTTCCAAATGTTTATTACAGAGTTGCGGAACTTACGATGTCAATGGGTCCGTATTTGGTGGAGGGCAGAATTGATGAGAATGACCCGACGAATATTGTTGTGGAAAATCTACAGGTGTTAACTTCGCTGCAGGTTAAAGCGGAGGAGATGAAGGATAGTGTTGATCATAACTATTACGGCGACAAAGAAAAAATTTCGGAGGAGGAATTTGATATTGTCAATTCCCTTGGTAAAGAAAAATTGCTGAGAGCTTATGCTGGATGAAGTATAAATAATATTATTTTAGATTCACAAACTGAGTCGGGAAATCCAGATCTGCTTCTTTTATCATTTTTATCACAGTTTGAAGATCATCTATTTTAGCACCCTGCACACGCACCTGTTCGTCCTGAATTTGAGCATTAACTTTTAGCTGAATATCTTTAATCATTTTTGTAATCAGCTTGGCATTGTCTTTTGAAATACCGCTTTGCAAAGTAATGATTTGCTTCAACCTGCCGCCTGATGCTTCTTCGGCTTCTTTTGGTTTAAGGGCTTTTATCGATACTCCTCGTCTTATAAATTTAGTTTGCAGAATATCATAACTTGCTTTAAGAGAGTAATCATCTTTTGTATTAATGGTAAGCAGCTTTTCCTTTTTGTTAAGCTCAATAGTAGTATGAGAATCTTTCAGATCGTATCTCTGGGTAATTTCTTTTAATGCTTGGTTTATAGCGTTATCAGCTTCCTGAAGATCAATTTCTGATACAATATCAAATGAATGTTGTTGTGCCATACTTTTTGATTTGATTAAATGATAATAAGTTTAGCGTAAACCTAATTTATTAAGGAACATTTGTCAATAAATATATCGCGCGAGAAGTTTTACTTTAAAGTGTTTTTTAGCTCTATTGGTTATGATTTATCTGTGAAATAATGCCACCGTTAACTCCCTCAAACCAGAGGAAAGATTCAACCACAACTTTTTTACGAGAAAGAAGAGTGAGTAGTTAAAAACGCGAAATAATTCCTGATATTTCTTAGAATAAAACACTATACTTGAAAAATGGTAATTTTTAGCATCATAAGTGTGTTTTTTTGAGGCATAATATTTGCATATTTAGAGGTGAAAAAATTTCAGGTAATTAAAATTCTCAGGTATCTGAAAAGTATTTAAATCATTCAACTACTTTTAAGTTTGTTGACCATAATTAATCTCAATAATCAATTATACTTTTAGTTAGCAAATAGCAAAGCTTTGTAAAGATAATGAAAGACATATATCACAATCGTTCAGACTGTTCATAGGATTTTTTTAATTACAAAAGTTGCTTATAAAGTGAGAGTTGTTCAATAATTGCCAATATTATTTTTAATTAAATAAAATATTTAAAATTTAGGAACTCGAAATGAAAGGCATAATCTTAGCGGGCGGATCAGGTACTAGGCTTTACCCCATAACCCAAGCAATAAGTAAGCAAATAATGCCAGTTTATGACAAGCCAATGATTTATTATCCGCTTTCTGTCTTAATGATGTCAAGTATTCGGGAAGTATTAATCATTTCCACCCCTAATGATCTGCCGGTGTTTAGGAGATTGCTCGGAGATGGAAAAAAATTAGGTTGTAGTTTCTACTATAAAGAACAACCTGAGCCAAGAGGTTTGGCGCAGGCATTTACTTTAGGGTCTGAATTCATTGGAGACGATAGTGTTGCCTTAATATTGGGTGATAATATTTTTTATGGGAACGAATTGCAGCAGCAGCTGCAAGAATCCAAAGATCCTGACGGAGCAAAAATATTCGCATATCAAGTATCTGATGCAGAGCGGTATGGGGTTGTCTCCTTTGATTCTAATTATAACGTAATTTCGATTGAAGAAAAACCCCAATCTCCCAAATCCAATTATGCGGTACCTGGATTATATTTTTATGATAATGATGTTATTAGAATTGCCAGAGAATTAAAACCTTCGAAAAGAGGGGAGTATGAGATTACCGATATAAATCTTGCTTATCTAAAAAATAAAAAATTAAAAGTTACTGTATTAGGTCGTGGTACTGCTTGGCTTGATACCGGTACTTTTGATTCTCTCGTTCAAGCAAGTCAATTTATACAGGTAATTGAGCAAAGACAGGGGTTGAAAATTGGGTGTATTGAAGAAATAGCCTTTCGAATGGGTTTTATTAGTAAGGAAGATTTAATTTTATTGAGTGAACCGCTAAAGAAAAGTGGTTATGGCGAATATCTTTATAAAATTAGTTCAGAATAAAAATAATATTAATTATATAAGAAAAAATTAATGGATGAGAAAACACTTGGTTTAACAATTGTTATTCCGGTTTATAATAGTGAAGATACCATAGGTAAATTAACAGACCATCTTGTTAACTCACTAGGAAAAGAATATAGATTAGAAATTGTTTTGGTAAATGATTGTTCTAAAGACAATTCTGAAAAAATTTGTATTGGTTTGCATGAAAAATATAAATCAATCGTCAAGTTTTATTCTTTATCAAAGAATGTTGGTGAGCATAATGCTGTGATGGCTGGATTAAATCAAGTAACTGGGGACTTCATAGTTATAATGGATGATGATTTTCAAAATCCAATAAGTGAAGTTATTAAACTTGTACAATTTGCGAAGGAGAGTAGTTTCGATGTCGTTTATACGTACTATGACAGAAAACAACATCACTTTCTAAGAAATCTTGGCAGTAAATTTAATGATAAGGTTTCTAATGTTATGTTAAGGAAACCAAAGGATTTATATCTCTCAAGTTTTAAATTGATGACCAAATTTTTAGTTAATGAGATCATTAAGTACGATTTACCATTTCCGTATATCGATGGCTTAATATTAAGAACAACAAACAATATTGGTAAAATCCAGGTACATCATCAGGAAAGAAATGTTGGTAAATCGGGTTATACAATAACAAAGTTGGTTTCACTCTGGTTGAACATGTTTACTAATTTTTCCATTCTTCCTCTAAGAGTATCGATTTATATCGGATTTATTTTTGCTTTTTTGGGATTGGTTTTAGGGGTTTATACCGTCTCGGAGAAATTATCAAATCCCGGTTTACCTGTTGGATTTGCTGCATTAGCTGTCTCTGTATTCATATTTGCCGGAGTACAACTTATTTCATTAGGGATGATTGGTGAATATATTGGGAGAATATTTCTATCACAAAATAAGCGTCCACAATATACTGTTAAAAAAAAATTTGAATAATCGATTTTAAATAATGAATAAAGAAGAATATAAAAATATATTTGACAATGAAAATTCTTTTTGGTGGTATAGAATTTTAGATGATCTGGTAGAATATTTTGTGAATACATACGACCATCAAAAACCTCTAAGGATTTTAGATGCGGGTTGTGGAACGGGTCGTGTAATGAGCAAGTTGTCAAAATTTGGTGAGGTTTCTGGAATTGATGCCAGTCCAATTGCAATAGAAATGTGTCAGTCAAGAGGTTTAACTAACGTTAAAATTGTTGACTTAAATGAGTGGTCAGCTGAAAATGAGTATAATTTTATAACTTCTTTGGATGTTCTTTATCATCAGTCGTTTAATGATATCGGTAAAATAATTAATTCTTTTAGTAAAGCACTTGATTCCGATGGAGTTCTGATTATGAATCTCCCGGCTTTTAATATTTTAAGAAGAGAGCATGATGAAGTAGTTGGAGGAAATAAAAGATTTCGTGCAAAGGAAATCAAAAACATCTTAATTAAGAATGGTTTTAGGATACATACCATATCTTATCGTCATCCATTTCTATTTAAATTCATACTGCTCCGAAAATTATTTTCAACTAGTAAGAAAAAACCAAACTCGGATCTTGCACCGCTTTTCCCACCAATAAATCGATTAATATTTTTATTCCATAGAATTGAAAATGAAATAATTAAAATGGGTTTTTCAATTCCTTACGGCAGTTCAATATTTGTTGTAGCCAAGAAAAGCGAGACTAATCAAAATTCAACTAGTCATTATCAAGCTTATGCTTCAAATAATATTATTTCTAAAATAAATGTTTATGTTAAATCTAAAACAATTCTTAGCCAGGCTTTCAAATACTCAATTGTTGGAATACTCAACACAATTTTAGGATTAAGTTTTATCTATTTGATTTACAATCTTTTTCATTTTAATTACATTTTATCAAATCTAGGTGGATATTTTATTGGATTGATAAATGGATTTATCTGGAATAAGAAATGGACGTTTAAATCTTCCCGACATTTTTCTAAAGAAATTATTCCTTTCTTAATTGTTTTTGGAATTAGCTATGCCGTAAATCTAGTAATTGTTGTACTTTCAGTGGAGACTTTTTATGTCAATCCGAACATCGCACAAATTCTTGGAATAGTTGTATATTCTTCAACAAATTTTTTAATCAATAAATATTGGACATTTTCAAAAACTAGATGATAAACTTTAATAATGAAAATTATTCTTCAATAATTATTTTCCGGTGATACTTGAATAGCAATCACAACTTTGAAAATAAAAATGTGCTAATTACTGGTGGAGCAGGTTTTATTGGCTCTAACCTGGCTATTAAGCTTGTTGAGATGAAGGCAAACGTAACTGTTGTCGATAGTTTTATCCCTGAGTACGGCGGTAATCTGTTTAACCTTGATCCAATAAAAAATGATGTTAAGTTAAATATTTCTGATGTTCGAGATGAGCATTCGATGAAGTATTTAATTAAAGATCAGGATTATTTATTTAATCTTGCAGGACAAACCAGTCATATAGATTCAATGAACAATCCATATGCAGATCTTGAAATCAATGCCAGAGCTCAGCTATCTATTTTGGAAGCATGCAGAAGATATAATCCGGAAATAAAAGTTGTATTTGCAAGCACAAGACAGATTTATGGAAAACCTCAGTATCTGCCTGTTGATGAAAAGCATCCTTTATATCCTGTGGATGTTAATGGAATTAACAAAATGGCAGGCGAATGGTATCACTTACTTTACCATGATGTCTATAAGATAAGGTCTGTAGTTTTGCGGTTGACTAATACCTACGGACCGAGAATGAGAGTTAAAGATGCACGACAAACCTTTTTAGGTATTTGGATAAAGAACCTAATAGAGGGAAATAAGATACTTGTCTTTGGAGATGGGAAACAAATTCGAGATTTTAATTACGTTGATGATGTCGTAGATGCTATTATACTTTCAGCGCAATCAAACGATGCAAATGGATTAATCTTTAATCTTGGTGCTGATGATCCAATCAATTTGGAGGACACGGCAAAGCTGATGATAAAAATTTCAAACCAAGCTAGTTACGAGCTAGTTCCATTTCCTGCGGATCGAAAGGCAATTGATATTGGTGATTATTATGCTGATTACCGTAAGATAAGTTCCAAACTTGGTTGGCAGCCAAAAGTGGAGTTGAAAGATGGTATCAAACGGACAATCGACTTCTATAATGAATTCAAGAAAAATTATTGGGATTTTTAGATCAATGAACAAAATTTTTATACCTGTATCAAATCCGAAGGCACGATTTATCAATCGTAAAATGGAATTGCTGAAAGCAACTGAGGATGTTATAGACAAAGGGATGTACATACTGGGAGAAGAAGTTTCCTCTTTTGAAAAAGAATTTTCTAAGTATATCGGAGTGAATTATTGTGTCAGTGTGGCAAATGGAACTGATGCACTTGCAGTTGCATTAAAGGGGCTTGGGGTCAAACCTGGCGACGAAGTAATCACAGTATCACATTCTGCGGTAGCAACTGTAGCGGCAATTGAAATGAGTGGAGCCATACCAGTTTTTGCAGATATTGAAGAAGATACAAGATGCATCGACACAGAAAAAATTACTAAACTAATTTCATCCAAAACAAAGGCTATTGTGCCAGTTCATATTTACGGTCAACCGGCTAGAATTAAGGAAATAGTTGAAATAGCACATAAACATGGCATTAAAGTTCTTGAAGATTGCGCCCAAGCGCATGGTGCCAAAGTAGATAACCAAAAGGTTGGTTCCTTCGGCGATGCAGCGGCTTTCAGCTTTTATCCAACTAAAAATTTGGGTGCAATTGGAGATGGTGGTGCAATTGTAACTAATTCATCTGAAATATTCGAGAACATACTCGCCCTTCGGCAGTATGGATGGCATCAGCGGTATATAAGTGATATACCGGGTGTTAATTCAAGACTAGACGAACTGCAAGCAGCCTTTTTGCGGATCAAGTTGAGGGAGCTTGATAACGATAATGCCCGACGAAATGAAATTGCAACGAAATATGCAGCTGCCTTTCGTGAACTAAATTTAAAAATTCCTTCCTCTATTCCGAACACTTATCATGTATATCATTTATATGTAATTGAGTTAGAGGAACGTGATGAGTTAGCTAAGTTTTTGGCAGAAAATAATGTGGGAACTGCGCTTCATTATCCATCGCCAATACACAAGCAGCCTGCGTACTTAGGGCGGATTAAAGGTGAGTCAAATCTGGGCGTGACTGAAAAATTATATCAAAGAATATTAAGCTTACCAATGTTCGCCGAATTAAGTGATCACGAAATTGAATATGTTACTTCTGCTATAATTAAGTTTTTCAATTAATACATTTTATCTGTAAGCATCATTTTTAACTTTGTTTACGGTGTCTCTGGTTTAAATTTGACTCTAAATTATCTCTTTTAACTGCAGCAGGAATAAATTGAAAAAAATTATCTCGGTTGTTGGGGCAAGACCCAACTTTATGAAAGTAGCTCCGATTCATAAAGCATTTCAAAAATATAAAAGCGAAGTAAAGCATCTTATCTGCCATACAGGTCAGCATTATGATGCTAAAATGTCAAAAGTTTTTTTTGAAGAACTTGAAATGCCCCATCCCGATTTTTACTTGGGTGTAGGTTCCGGTTCACACGCAGAGCAGACTGCAAATGTGATGATAAAGTTTGAGAAAGTTCTTTTAAAAGAAAAACCAGACTTAATTATTGTTGTCGGCGATGTTAATTCGACTGTAGCTTGCAGTTTAGTAGCTTCCAAACTAAATATAAAAGTAGCTCACGTTGAAGCAGGATTAAGAAGTTTCGACAGAACAATGCCCGAAGAAATCAATAGGCTTCTCACTGATGCTATTTCTGATTATTTATTTGTCTCTGAAAAAAGTGGCTTGGCAAATCTGAAGAATGAAGGAATATCAGATGATAAAGTTCATTTTGTTGGCAATGTGATGATTGATAGTCTTATTCAGTATTTACCTAAAGCAAATAATTCAAACGTTTTGAAAACCTATAATCTCACTCCGTCAAGATATTTGCTCTTTACTCTGCACCGCCCTTCAAATGTCGATTCAATAGAATTTTTAAAAGACCTCATGAAATTATTTGAGAGCTTATCTGCAGAAAGAAAGATCATTTTTCCTGTTCATCCCAGGACCAAAAAAAATCTCGAAGCGGCAGGCTTCGGCAGCAATCAACATAAAAATGTCATACTCACTAAACCAATTGGTTATATTGATTTTCTTTCATTAACAAAAAATGCCGAATTAATAATTACTGACAGCGGAGGCATTCAGGAGGAGAGCACATATTTAGGTGTTCAATGTATAACCGTAAGGAATAACACCGAAAGGCCAATAACCGTTGAAATCGGTACAAATCAACTTATTGGAACTAATTTGGGTGAAGTTGAAAAAGCTGCAAGGCAAATACTTAAAGGCAATGTTAAAAAAGGCAAGATTCCTGAATTTTGGGACGGCAAAACTGCAGAGAGAATAACAGAATATTTGGTGGCGAATTAAGAATTTTTACCCACTTTTAGCTAATTTGGTTACTAAATTGGGTTAATTTAACTGGAATAAATGTTGCGCATCATTTTTCAATTATTTA
Source organism: Ignavibacteriaceae bacterium (assembly GCA_041739035.1). GTDB lineage: Bacteria > Bacteroidota > Ignavibacteria > Ignavibacteriales > Ignavibacteriaceae > XYD12-FULL-36-8. The sequence goes on from JBGSOQ010000374.1 coordinate 8,528, forward strand.
ACATTTTCAAACCAAGGATAAAATGAATGAACTTAGAAAATAAAATAGAAGACAAATCTGTTGTTTTAGCTCTTATTGGATTAGGTTATGTCGGTCTCCCCCTAGCAGTAGAATTTGGAAAAAAATATCAAGTTATAGGCTTTGATATAAATGAAAAAAGAATAGATGAATTGAAAAAGGGCAATGATAGAACATTGGAAGTTACTCGCGAAGAATTAGCGGAAGCCGATAAACTATTTTACACAAGTGAGTTTAAGGATTTACAAAAAGCGAACGTCTTTGTTGTAACTGTTCCGACACCCGTCGATGATTTTAAGGTTCCCGATCTCACTCCAGTAATCAAGGCGAGTGAAACAGTCGGTAAAGTGTTAAAAAAGGGTGATGTAGTTGTTTACGAATCAACTGTATATCCCGGATGCACTGAAGAAGATTGTGTTCCTATTCTGGAAAAGTTTAGCGGATTAAAATTCAATAAAGATTTTTACTGTGGATACAGTCCTGAGAGAATAAATCCTGGCGACAAAGAGCATAGAGTAAGTACGATTAAGAAAATAGTAAGCGGAAGCACTCCTGAGATCGCTGAAGCTTTGAATAAATTGTATCAGAGTATAATTGTTGTAGGAACTCATCTCGCCCCATCAATAAAAGTAGCAGAAGCGGCCAAAGTAATTGAAAATGCTCAAAGAGATATCAACATTGCGTTCGTAAATGAATTATCAAAACTTTTTGATTTGATGGAAATTGATACACTTGATGTCTTGGAAGCAGCCGGCACAAAATGGAATTTCTTGCCCTTTCGACCAGGATTGGTGGGAGGACATTGCATAGGTGTGGATCCATATTATCTTACTCACAAGGCAGTAAAGCTAGGTTATAATCCCGAAATAATTTTAGCGGGAAGAAGAATAAATGATCAAATGGGGGCTTTTGTGGCAAACCAACTGGTCAAATTGATGATTAAAAAAGAACACAAAATTAATAAATCGCAAGTTTTAGTTTTAGGAATTACCTTCAAAGAGAATTGCCCTGATATAAGAAACTCAAAGGTTATAGATATAATTAAAGAGCTAAAATCTTTTGGCTGTATGATTGATGTTTTTGATCCTTGGGCAGACAAAGAAGAAGTTAAGCATGAATATGGTATTGATTTACTTTGCAGCATAGATGAAATACAGAACAAAAATTATGAGGGTGTTGTTCTCGCCGTGGCACATAATCAGTTTAAAGAGTTGGACTTTAAATCATTGCGAATTAACGGTGCAGTAGTCTATGATGTAAAAGGTATTTTGAATAGAGAATTAATCGATAATCGACTTTAAAAATATTAGTAAATGCACAAAAAAATATTAGTGACAGGAGCTGCAGGATTTATAGGTTTTCACCTTTCGCAAAAATTATGTGAGAGCGACTGGGAAGTTATAGGATTGGATAACCTAAATAATTACTATGATGTTAATTTGAAAAAAGATAGACTTAATCTTCTTCTAGGTAAAGCCAATTTTAAGTTTCATAAAACTGATCTTATTGATAGAGAAGCAATAAAGACTCTATTCGCTAATGAAAAAGTTGATTACGTTGTTAACTTAGCTGCTCAAGCCGGTGTCAGATATTCCTTAGAAAATCCATATTCCTATATTGATAGTAATCTTTCCGGCTTCTTAAATATCCTCGAAGGATGCCGGCACAATCCAGTTAAACACCTTATTTATGCATCATCAAGTTCGGTTTATGGAGCGAATACCAAAATGCCTTTTTCAGTTCATGATAATGTCGATCATCCCGTATCGCTTTATGCAGCCACAAAAAAAGCTAATGAACTGATGGCGCATACTTATTCCAATTTATACAAGATTCCCACTACTGGACTAAGATTTTTCACAGTTTATGGACCTTGGGGAAGGCCTGATATGGCTTTATTCATCTTTACAAAAAAAATTGCTGAGGGAAAACCGATTGACGTTTATAATAATGGAAAGATGAGAAGGGATTTTACATATGTAGATGACATTGTGAATGGAATAATTAAATTAATCCCGGTTTTGCCAGAAGCGAATCCCAAATGGAACGGTGATAACCCTGATAGCGCAACGAGCTTTGCCCCATATAAGTTATATAATATTGGGAATAACCACCCGGTTGAGTTATTAAAGTTTATTGAAATAATTGAGGAAAAATTAGGTAAGAAGGCAGCAAAGAATTTTATGCCTATTCAACCAGGAGATGTGCCAGCAACTTATGCTGATGTTGATGATCTGATAAATGCGGTTGGATTTAAGCCATGTACCCCAATTGAAGAGGGTATTGGCAAGTTTGTGGAGTGGTTCAAGAAATATTATAAATAAATTCTGCGAATTATTTTTTACTCAAATCTCTTTAATGTTATTGTGGTTAAGACCTTTAATTCTTCTCTTAAAATTGAAGATTAAATCAAGCTAAGTCCTAGGATTATTTTTTATCGATAAGATTTCGTACAGTATCTAAATACAATTTAGACATTACTTCACTGGAAACCTTATTGTGAGCTGTAAACGCGTTTTCAACTAAAGATTTTTTTAATTCTGGATTGAGGCATAAATTTTCAATATTTTCAGCGAATTCTTTCGGCTCATTCGGAGCGGCATATGATATACATCTATCATTGAAGACAAACTCAGCTGGACGTAATCTTGAAGCAACCACTGGGATGCCAGATGCTACATACTCAAACATTTTTGTGGATAATGCTAATTGCATAAAATCATCACTTCTATAAGGAACTATCCCAATATCTGAGTTTTTAATCGACTCATAGATATTTTCTAAACTCTCTCGACCATTAAGATGAACTAACTTCCCGAGATTCAATTCTGAAATTAGTTCATTTAGTTTTGCTTTATAATCTTCGTCATAAAACCCAAATATTTTTAATTCGCTGTCCGGTATTTTTTCTTGTAATAATGCTAACGATCTAATTGCGATATCAATTCCAAACCTTTGCGCAACAGTGCCGTGATAAATAAGCTTAGCGCCGGATCTTATTTCTTTATACTTTCGTTGATAATCAAATTTAAAAATAGAAGTGTCGGCAGTGTTATAAATTATCGAAACCTTTTTTTCAGGTACATCTCTACTAACTAATTTTTCCTTAAATCCAGTACTCGCTGTAATAATATGATCTGCAAAACGACAGGAAATGCTAGATAAGATCCTAACAAATTTATTTAATAATTTTCTCTGATCCTTTCCCCACTTAGTTTCAAACAACTCAACAGAAGTATCTCTGACATCTAGTAATAATTTGGTTCCCCTCATTTTTTGAAATAGAGAAATAAATACCAATAATTCAGGTAAAGTATGAACAACAATTAAATCAAATTTTTGTCTAAGTGCGAGTTTCTGAAGTTTCCAGAAGGAGGCCCAAATAAATACCATAGTACTCCAAGCATATTTTAGAATGGTACCTTTTGGGATAGGCCGAGCGACACCATGTACAGCTATTCTGGTATCCCGCACTTTGTTAGAATGATTGCTGTGGTAACAAATTACATCTACTTTAAAACCTGCTGAGCTTAAAGTGTTTGCTTGCTGCTGCAAACGGGTATCATTTTCGTAGAAAAATTTTGAGATAATGCAAATTTTTTTCTCTATCATAATCCTGCTTTTAAAAGGAGTATTTATTATTAAAACTAAATTGTATTTATTTTACAGTTTAGAATAAACGAGTTTTTTTTTATTTATTCCTTTTAATAAATCTTTAAGATATTGCTTAAATTAAATCAGAATATCTCCAATCTTCTTATGTAAATAGTTTATATTTTTTTTTATCTTACCAGCAAATTCCTTCATATTGATCCTTGCTGGTTTTATTTTTAAAAATTCTTACCAAGTCAATTATTTCAATTTGATTTATATCTTTATTAAGAAGTTCATCTATTTCTTTTTCGTTATTAACGATGACTAATACTTCAAGTTCTTTTAGAAATTCGTTTAAATCTTCTTTTAAGAGTTCATTAATGTGCGGAAGTTTATTAAAAAGATAATCTTTATTCTTTCCTAGTAGTTTGGATAGATGTACATTTTTATCATAAATTTTCAAATTATATCCTTTACCTAATAATCTTTCAGCTATTTCTAAAGCGGGGCTAAATCTTAAATCATCCGTTCCAGCTTTAAATGATAATCCATAAAATCCTATTCTTTTTTTATTTTTATTTAGTATGAGATTCAAAGTATATTCAATATGGATTTGGTTACTTTCATCAATTGCTGAAAGCATTGGTAATTTTATATAATGGTCATGTGCTATAGTATTAAGTGCTTTGAGGTCTTTGGGTAGGCAAGAACCACCATATGCAAAACCAGGTATAAAATAACGATGCGATATATTGAGCTGTTTATCTTTTATAAAAAGTTCCATTAGGAGATGGCTATCTATTCCCAATGATTTACAAATTCTTCCAACTTCATTTGCAAAAACTATTTTTAATGCATGATATGAATTATTGATTAGCTTTATGAGTTCCGCACTGCCTATATCTACAACCAACGTATCTCCAGTAATTGAAGAATATAGCTCCTTCATTATTTCAATTCCCTTTTCGGATTCTGATGCAATGACCGTATATGGGGGATTGAAGAAATCACTTACAGCAGAACCTTCTCTTAGAAATTCGGGATTTGAAACAACCGCAAAATCTTTTCCATTTTTTTTCCCGCATTTCGTTTCAATTATTTCAATAAGTTTTCTATTGGTACCTGGCATCACAGTGCTTCTGATTGCTATCGTATAAAACTCATTTTTTTCTCTTAATGCAGTTCCGATTTCATCAGTGACATGATAAATATATTCCATATTCAACCGACCATTCTCATCGTTGGGAGTTCCCACACAAATTATTGCGACGGATGAATTTTTTACAGCTTCTGAACTATTACTAGTTGCGGTTATTCTATCTCTTTCGTAATTGTTTTTGATTAATTGCTCAATATCTTTTTCAACAATAGTAGCTTTCCCACTATTTATGAGACTCACTTTATTTTCATCAATGTCCACACCTATTAAATAATTACCAAGTTCAGATAAACAACCTAAACCTATACAGCCGACATATCCTAAACCGAAAATGCTTATATTCATTTTAACTCCAAATAATCCTTAACTTCATTTAATTTATTAACAAAATTTTTTCTTCGATCTTCCTGGAACAAAAGAATTTCAGTACAATATAATTCATAATTATTTCTCAATTTATTTACCCCTTCAACAATTCCTTTGGCTGTATTGTCGACGAAGACAGTACCTCTTGTAAAATAATTTCTTAACATTTTTGTATCAGAAACAATTAACGGTTTACCTGCTGATACTGCTTCACTACCCGCACGTTGCATAGTATCTTCATTCCTTGTTAAGGTTATAATCGCATCCGAGCTTATTAGTAATAACCTATATTCTTCATTATTTATATAACCTGTAAAATTAATATGTGGGTAATCATTGGGATTAATACTTACAATGGGATAATTACCAGTAATGTGAATTTGGACGTCTTTTAAATCACTTGCAGCTTTAATTAACTCAAAATATGGCTCATCATAAGAAAATGAACAAATGTAACAGATATTGAATTTTTCACTCAATTGTTTCTTCTTCAAGTCTTTAAATTTGTTTTCAAAAGGAATGTCACTCAAGATTAACGCCTTAGCCCCTTTTTCTTTTAGGAGTTGATAGTGTGCCTGGTTTGTGACAAAGGATAGAGTAGAATACTTGGCAAAAATTTTTGATAAAAATAATGGATACTTATAAAACACATAATCAAAAGCACAGGAATGAGAGTCTAAGACAAGTTTTGTTTTCGATACTTTTGCATAAATAAAATTAACTAGTGCTACCGCCCAAGTTGTATTAGTAATGATTATGATATCAGGTTTTAACTTTAGAAGTATTTTTATATTCTGATAGGCATAAGAAAAATACAAAATGAAAGAAACTAGCAGATATTTCTCTGAACGAATTTTCCCAATGAAAATTAACTCTGCGTTCAGTACGTTTGCTATGCTTTCTGCGCGTGAGCCATAATCTGCCCATGTAATGAAAACTAATTTTTGTTTATGATGCATATTCATTATCTCACTATTTTAATATTGATTAAATTTAGTAAAGTTAATGACATCTAAACTTTATTCTGTAATAAATTCTTATCACTACAATATAGTTTTAAAATATTTACCTGCCATTAAATTTTGAATTCTTGAAATAAATGACGGACTATTCTTTTGTTTAGAGCTAATAATTGGTTTATTCCCGATTAGGACTATTGTTTCTTTAGAACCGCAAGCATTTGGAATGAAAAAAGCTCTCTAAAAAGATTGATTCTATTAATTATTGCATTAACAAGTTTATATTTACCGTGATCCTGACTTGGATTCAATCTAATAGTATGCATTTTAAAACCCGCTTGATTTGAAATATATATGAAATCTTTTACTGTTATTCGATTAAGATGTCCACGCACATCTTCATACCGATCAACTGGATCATCAGGGCGAAAATATTCTTTTCGAACTTTTAAAACCACTTTTTCGGGAAACAAAAAATGAACCCAGGGAATGTTAGTGAATCCCCACATATGAGCGCCATGAGGACTATACCATAAAGGTCCAAAAATTGTAAGAAGTATCCCCCCGGGATTGAGACAATTATAAATCTGCCTTAAAGTTGTTAATGGTGATGGAATATGTTCGAAAGCGCTAAGACTGAATGCTATATCGAATAATTCATTTGTATGATAGGTATTAAAATCAGCGCAAATAAAAGATGTATTGCTATCCACATGTTCTATGGCAGCTTTTTTTTTTGCTAAATCAATTTGTCTGCTATCTATATCGATTCCAATTACTTTTTTTGCGCCTGTCTTGGCCAGACTTATGGCAAAATCACCAGTTCCACATCCTATGTCAATAATAGACTTATTACTGTAATCAAGATACTTGGATATATGTTTTAGGTAAATCTGAGGTATATTATCGTCATAAATTTCTTGATCAATGGCCTCAGAAATCTGAATATCAGTTTTAAGGTTCTTATCGTGAGACAAAATTCTAAGTAATTTATATGAAAGCGCATGATATAAAAAATTTATCTTCATTATTAATTAATCTATTAGTTTTATAACTTTTAAAAATAATACTTGCCAAAAAAAATAAACTTTAAACTTTTAATATTCTATTAATAAGACAAATATTTGGCCTATTTATTTTCTGCTAATATTTACTAAGCTTAAATTAGATTTATTATTCATTAAATGTAAATCTATTATTCTTCAAGCAGTCAACCATTTGGAGTTTTGAGAGTTAAAAAATCCTAAAATGTACTTGTCTAAAAATAATAAAATTTTAAGTATAGTCTTTCTTATGGCTATTTATCAAATCTTTATAAATACTATGATATTTCTCAATAACCTTTTCTGGAAAAAGAGAAGAAACGCTTTTCCTGATCGTTTCTCTATTCCAGCTATGAGTTAAACTAATAATTATTTTGTCTGTAAGGTCCTCTACAGAATTGGGATTAACTAAAAAGCCATTTTGTCCTTCCTTTACAATAGTTGGAATGCCGCCAACTGCAGAAGCTACAACCGGCGTCCCACAAAGAAATGATTCAACAATTACGTTTGGTAATCCCTCACTTTTGCTAGGAAGACAAAACACATCGGCAGAATTATAATAATTAATTAGCTCATCACTCAACAAAGCCCCTACAAAAAAAACTTTATCATTAATTCCTTGGTTTTCTACTAGTCTTTTGAGAACGCCTTCATCTGTGCCAGAACCAGCAATATACAAATTTACATCTGAGCGCGAAACAAAAATATCAGTTACTGCCTTAATTAAAATATCAACATTTTTAACGGGAATTAATCCTCCTGCATAAAATATCATTTTGCGATCATAGCTTATTCCAAGAAGTTCTCGCACCTGATTTTTACCCTTAATCACAAATTTATCAGTCTCGTAAATATTGGAAATCAATTCCGTTTTTGATCTTTCAATTTCAATATGTTTTTCCTTACACTTCTCAAACAGATCTTCAGTAACAGCTGTAATTTTATGAGCTTTTCCCAATAAATTTTTGGCTGATTTCCAGAATTGGGTACCTGCAATTAATCTATTTACATCGCTTCCCAAGAGTGAAATTATAAAAGGAATATCAAATTTTTTTGATATGATGCTCGCCATTGTTCCAGCAGGGAAAATCCAATTTGCATGAACAATGGTATTATTATCAATTATCTTAGCCAAATACTTTCTTGCTTGGAAATAAGCAAACCATCCCTCAATGTGGTGAAACTTGCCCCTGGGAAGCCTATAATATCTTAAATAAATAATTTGTCCCTCTTGAAAGCCCTCAGGACTATCTGAATTTTTAGGGTAATTATTTTTCCAGTCATGAAAAATTTTCCGCCAATCTCTCCAATATTTTATCATTTCTAAAAATGGCGGCGAAGCAGGATATAAACAAATCACGTTTATCTTATAATATTTGGCTAGTTCCTTAACTGTTCGGTAAATGTAAATCCCTTTTGTATTGCTTTTACTGCTTGGGAATTCAGGGGTGATCCAGATTAGATGCATTTAGATTTTAATTATTATTGTTTGACTCGACATAAATTGTTTCTTGACTAAAATTCAAAATTCTATTTAATGATTAGCAAACGCCGTAAGGAATGTTATTATAATCAACATAAGAATACAATGTAATATCTCATATTTTTTAAAAAGATTTATCACCTAATTCTGAGTTTCGCTTTTTTGATTCTGATTTGATGCTAATATTAGTTCGGCTATAATCCCTCCGTATAAAATATACCCAAACTTTTCTGTCAAACTAGCATCACCCCCGAATGTATATATTAACATATAAAGAAGCAGATAAACTAAGGAAAAGTGTATTATACCTTTCTTAATCATCTTTAGTGTGCTGTGCAATAATGAGAGAAAAAAAGCAAAGAATAGAAATAGGCCGAATAAACCAATCTCGGCAATCAGGTTAGTATAAAAGTTATGCGCAGAATACTGTAATGACTCTGTGCCTACAAATTGAATTTCACCAATTTTTTTGTATCCTCCCCTTCCAAAACCAAAAAGTATTGTGCTTATTTTTTGATCAAAGAATAAATCTGCATCCCTCAGAGTTTTATACATACGCCATCTCATTGACCCCTGCACCCTGTTATTATCCCAACCAAATTTCTGACTATCTTCATTAAAAAAACTAAGGGGTTCCTCGACAAGCCTAAAATAAATTTTATCTGCAAATTCTGATTTGATGTTCATTGCAGACAAAATATATGAATAGGAGAAAGTGACAATCACAAATAAAATTATAGTTGCAAAAATTGATATCAAAACTTTCTTAACATTAATATTTAATCCTTGCTGAGTAATTAAAATCAAAACTATTGTAATAGTTAACGATAAAAAAGTCATACGCGAAGTGGAAATAATAATTCCGAGAATGAAAATTATTGATAACACAAAAAATATTACTTTGTCTATCTTTTTTGTAATAAATAAAAGGAATACAGTTATAAGGGCATATCCGCATAATCCGCCAAAAAAGTTATGATTCATTGATTCCCAGTAGGTGCCGCCGGAAATAATTACATCAATAATTCTTTTGATAAGTAAGCTGCCTTCTATAGCGTACGCGTAAACTAAATCTCCAAAAGCAAAAACTCCGGTAACAAGTATTGCTAAAACAATAGTTCTTTTTGCATAACCCCTTAGAACGGTGAGAAATCCTAATAATAAGGCAACAACATTAAGAATAAATAACTTTAAGGTAATGAAAAGAGAGTACCCACTGTCGAAGTCGATAAAAGCTGAATACAAGCTGAATAATATTATTAAAATAAAAAACTTATTTGAGAGGGATTCTTTAATTAAATCCAGATTTTGCTTATCAAAAATCACTAATCTCAGCACTAAGATAACTGAAATCAATCCCCGCAAATCTAATGGGCCGGGCATTTCAAGATTAAAATTATAAAGATGCAGGAAAACAAATATAGAGACTAGATAGTAAGGAAATTCAATCAACAAAAAAGTAAAAGCTGCTAGTATTAAAAATCCAACAAAGACTAAAATAATTTCCATATATAATTTATTTCAAATTCAAAATTCATTTTATATAATTCCTTAACTTATAATCCCGTTCTTTTCAGATTGCAGAAGCGTGACGTGAGAAATTGGATTCTATTTCATTAGTGAATTTAAGAAGCTATCATTTAATTGACGTAAGATATGAAACTAATTTCTCCGCTAACATCTTTGGGTTATGCTTTTCTCTCACATATTCATGATAATGTAATGCTAATTTATCATACTCGTCTTCATCATAATCCATAATTATCTTTATCATATCGACCAATTGATTATAATCATCTGCCACTTTACCTAAATTATTTTTACTAACAATTTCATCCGGATTGACATTTTTTGTGGTAATTACCGGCACTCCTAATGACCACGCTTCTAAAAATGTATTTGAAAATCCTTCAGTGAAGGATGTATTTAAGAGTGCAATGGATTTTGCCAGAAATGACTTTATTTCACTTTGTTTAATGTAACCAACAAATTCCACGTTTTTGATTTCTTTTAGGTCAGATAGTGATTCTAGTGTTTCTGGATCCAAGTCAGCATGTTCCTTACCCGCAATTTTAAAATTAACGTGAGGCAATTCTCTTGCAATATTTGCTAGTGCCGGTAAGTTTTTTATTTTTCTAAAATTACCTATCCAAGCAATATATTTTCTTTTCTCACGTGGTAATATAGCAGATTCTCCCGTTTCTAAAACATAGGGATTATGTATTATAAAAATATTTTTTTTGGGATACGTTTCTTTGAGTTTTATGAATTGAAAGTTATTCTGAGCAATTATATAATCTGAATATTTTAAACCAAGGCGATAAAGATAAACAGCCAATTTTTTATCAACTAATTCTTTGATTCGTTCATCCACATGGACATCAGAGGCAATTCTATGAATAAATGGAATCTTCAAGAATTTTGCAACCAACATTAGTATGAAAGTTTGAGTTTTTGCCGAAGCTTGAATTATATAATCAGGATTATATTTTTTTATAACCTTTATAAGTGAAGGAATTTGATAATATATAACCCTAATTCTTTTTATTCCAATTTTTGGATCGTAGCATTCGAGAACATCAAAATCCATCTTATTATTGACGAAATCCAAAGCCCCTTTATAAGTTAATAATCCGAATTCATGTCCATTATCTATAAATCCCCTAATCCAAGATCTCCATTGTACTGCCGCGCCCCCAGAGATTTCATTAGTATCCCTTATAAGAGAAGGCATCTCAAAACTAAAAAATAAAAATCTCATGTTAAATATTTTATTATTAAAAAATAAATTGTCTAGTTTATAAAACTAAGTGTTTCAACTAGCAATCTTGGCATAAACCATTTCTATCTGCTTTGCATAATCTCTTACATTAAATTTTGAAATGACTTTTTCTCTTGCTTTTTTCCCAATTTGCATTCTAAAATGATTATCTTTTATCAATCGAATAATATTTTCAGCTAAAATTGAAGGATTTTGTGGAGGGATTAATAATCCATCTAATTCATTGTCAATAATTTCAAGAGGTCCCCCAATACTTGTAGCTATAACCGGTTTTTCAAGAGCCATTGCTTCAATAATTACCATTCCGAATGGTTCTGGCTCTATGGATGTGTGAACTATTATAGTGCTTTGATTCATGTAATCCATCACATTTTTAACATGCCCTGTGAACTCAAAATATTTTTCTAATCCTTTACTCTTAATCTGATTTTTTAGTTCGTTCTCATTATCCCCATCACCAACAAGTAAAAATTTTATGTTTGATATTGTTTTAACTATAATCTCTGCAGCTTCTACTAGTACTTGCTGACCCTTCCATTTTTCAATTCTGCCAATGCAGCCGACGGTTATTTTTTCACTTTTTATATTTGAAGGGTTATATTTCAGTACATCGATACCATCGTAAATAGTTTTACATTTTGCTTCCTCAACACCGCCTTTTACATAAACACTTGTTGAAAAGTCTGACATACTTATGATTTGATCAATATATTTGGATAAAAATCTGTCAATTAAATCTGGACCGTATAATCCTCTATTGTGACTAATTACTTTTTTCCTCAAGATAATTGCTGCCAGGAGCATTGGCCGATCACCTGTTAAATAATGATTAGTGTGCACTATATCTATTTTATTTTTAATTATGATAATTGCATACTTGAATGTTTCTGGCAGCTTTTTTATTACATCTTTTAAACTGCTAAGTAATGATCCAAAATTCCCGAATTTTTTAAGGAGAGAATTGAGAAGGCTCGTGTTTTTATTTGGCTGATTTATAGCATCGGCATTCTTAACTAATTGACGATGAAGTCGTGCCCTTATTTTATTCGGTATGGGAATCGTTTTAATTCCTATACCTTTTAGTTCCTCGAGAAGTGGACTATTATCTCTATACAGTAAATGAGGTTCAAATCTTGATTGGTCAATATTTTTCAGCAGCAAAAATAGGCAAGTGTCCGATCCGCCTGCTGTACGTCCAAGCATATAATAAAATAATATCCTTTTTTTTGTAACCAGATCATTCATATAAATTCCTTGGGATTTGCATATTACATACTACAAAATTCTATCAGCGTTTTTGTAATCGTCTGTTTGGTAAAGATCAAGCCAGTACAATACTTCGAGAGTTAGTACGTCTCTGACGCTATAAAGATCTCCATTAAATAATTTATTCTTTTTATCCTTGCATAAAAATAATCGATTATCACTCCAATAATTAGCTAAATTTTTATAAAGAGCTAATTCCATTTCATTGTCGATCCTTCCTTTCAGCGCTAATAGGCTTGTAGCATTTGTGATTATGTATTGAAAATAACGGGTGATTTCCGGTTCAAAAATTCGCTTTTGATCATCAATACATGTGATTAAGAAATTCTGTGCAATAATATTAATATCCTGAATTCTTTTTTTGATATCATAATCTAATAAATCTGACTGGAGGCAAGCATCCAGAGTTATCATTACGATTGGGTGGTACAATAATAAATATGTTCCTTGTCGTTTTAAATTATACGGATAATGACCATCGTCGGCAATTTTATCTAAACAAAGATTAATTGAATCAACCATTGCTTCCTTAATATCATTTGAAAAATGGTGGTTAAGCATTAAGCTGCATGCATAAGCAAATGTTGAAGCTGAATTTAAACACCAAAAGTTATCACCGGTCGTATGAACTAAACTAGTTTCTTTAGTATATAAATTTTTTAACATTGAATTCATGGTTGCGATTGCAGCTTCCAAATACTTTCTTTCATTCGTTGATTCATAAGCCTTGATTAAAGCTAAAGTTGACCAAACAGAGGCTATGCCTTCATCCTGAAGATCCCATGAAGCTTGATTGAACTTAAAAAGTCCTTTAGCATCGCGCATCGAAATAAGGTAGTCCGTCAGCTTCTTTATTAAAAAAGTACTTTTAAATTTTGGTTCAATTAATTTTGGATTATTACAAAGTATCAGTATAGCCCGAGCTTGACTTAGAGTCATTGGAGATTTTTTATTAGTAACATTCGTACTGTAACAATATCCCTTTTCATTAATTGACAGGTTTTTAAATAATTGTTTCCAAAGAAATATTTTTAAGTCCTCGGGCTCAGCTGCGTTTGGTGCTGGAACATGAGGCTCGAAAATATTATGCAATAGTATCTTAAACTTCTTAATAAATAGACGACTGTAATAGAGAGGCCTCTTGATAAATTTCATGGCAATAATAATATGTAATGTAATGTAGTATTTTTAAAATTTAATGATTTTTGCAGGAACTCCCGCGACCACAGCATTTTCAGGAACATTAGTGATTACAACGGTGTTAGCTCCGATAATTGAATTGTTACCTATTTGAATATCACCTAAAATTTTTGCGCCTGTTGAGATGTAAACATCGTTCCCAATTATCGGAACATCATATTTCCCAGACCTCCCTCCGATAGTAACATTAGGACCAATCATTACATTGTCACCAATTACAGCTCTTGCGTGAATAACAACCCCAATACCACCATACCCTAAGCTTGTATTCCGACCAATTTTGACCCGATATGGAATGTACGAATTATAAATTAAGAAGATAAATAACTGTAAGATTTTGGGTAATAATGGGATCTTATTTTTATACAGGTAATGTGCAATTCTATGTATTTTAATAGCATCAAACATGTTAAATAGAAAATATATAAAGTTAAATATGAATATTAATTAAAATTTTAATAATTAAAATATTTGCATTTTTTTTATTAAATAAATAAAAACGCATTTAAATCTTGATGCAGTTTTGTAGAATCCAGTTAGATGAATCATGGCTTTCCGCCTAGCTTAATAGTACTCAAACATAACTAATAAAAATTCTTAATTACTCATTGCCAATTGATCTTTGTTTTCAATTCCAATTTAAAAGATCATAATGAATGCAAAATCATCAGTATGAGCGAGCTGAAGGTCATTAATTATTTTAATATTGCAATTAAATCAGCAGCCAATTTTGTTGAAAATTTACTTGCTCCATCAGCATTTAAATGTGTAAAATTATAGAAATTATCCTCTAATGATGCTAATTCAATATTTACATAATTCAAATAATATACATAAGGGATATTTTCCAGTTTGGCATAAAACATTGAAATTTCTTCTGCATTATGGGTAATTTCTTTAAGGCGATAATAATTAGGCAGAACTATCAGTATCAATATTATTCTTTGGTTCTCACAGTATTCTTTGAGTTCGTACAAATAATTTACATTTTCCTGAGAGATATAACAATTAATTCCCTTTGTTCTTTCTTTTTTAAAGAGTTCAAAATTCCCTGCCCATCTAGAATTATCGGGTAAATAGCCATTGATGTATTTATCTTGGTTAAGTAAAGTCTGATGTAGCTCACTGAATAATCTTGTGTAAAAATCGAAATTATAATAAAGCAAATTTGAGGGAAATAAGTACTTATGAATCCAAATTCTCTGATCTATTTGTTTTAAACCATAATAAAGTGAATCATCAGATAAATAAAAAACATACTTATAAGGTTCATAAATTGTAGTTGATATTTCACCTCCGAATTGTGAAACATCCTGAATTAAAATTCTTGGTTTTCTGTTCTTATTCAGATACCATTTTAATTTTGGAAACTGAACACCAAGATCGGAGCCATCAGAAGCAATATTAAAGCAGGACATTCCAGTTTCCTGGGTAATGATTTGAGGATTAATCGCTTTTAATGCTCTTGAGGATCCACTTATCAAAATATCTGCATTTATTGCACCGTCATCTATCTTGTTTAGAACTCCGTATTCACCGACGTTTATTTTTCTTACGGAAAAACCAATTAGCATGTCTAAAATGTAAACGAAGATTAGAAATCCAATAACAAAATAAATGCTTTTTTGGGCAAAGTATAAAAATTCTTTCATCTTCATATTAAAATTGGAAATAAATAAATTCTTGCATACTGAATTCACCAAACGAAATAATCGCAATTATTAAAGCATAATAAATAGCCCATCTTATAACAATTGGCTTATTCTTTAGGAAGGCTGAATTTTTCACATTTCGTCCCATTAAATGGACAAATTCCATGATGCCAATTGAAATCAAAGCTAATATTATTCCTCGCTTAGTTAGTCCTAAAGCAGTTTGTGTGGCACCTGTTGAGCTTAACATGGAAACAAACTCACTCAGATTAAGGGGAAAAATATGTGTAATGATATACACCGCATCGTTGAGCGAATTTGCCCTAAAGAATATCCAAGCAAATAAAACCAAGTGAAATGTTAAAAAAACATCCACGAATTTTCTAATGGGTGTTCCCTTATTCAGCCTTAAAAAGTTATACACTTTATTAGCTATATTTAAAGTTATGACAGCAAATACGAGGTAGAATGCATGAATTGCCCCCCATATGATATAAGTCCAGTTTGCCCCATGCCAGAGACCGCATATCAGAAATGTAATTATTACGGCTAATAAGGCACCGAAATTCCTTAAGTACCTAAGCTGAAGGTTTAAAGGGATAAAAAGATAATCTCTTAGCCAAGTGGAAAGTGAAATATGCCATCTTCTCCAAAATTCAGTTATATCTTTAGAAAAATATGGAGTTCTAAAATTAGTCATCAATCTGAAACCGAGCAGCTTAGCCGAACCAATAGCAATATCTGAATACCCCGAAAAATCACAATAAATCTGAAAAGCAAAAAAATAAGTTGCCAGCAGCAGAGTTACTCCTTCATAATTTCCGGCATTGTTATACACTTGATTAACAAGAATTGCTAATCTATCTGCAATAACAACTTTCTTAAATAATCCCCACAAAATTTGACGCAGTCCATCGGTTGCTTCATCATAATTAAATTCCCTTTTCTTTAGAAACTGAGTTAGAAGGTTACCGGCTCTTTCAATTGGTCCGGCTAATACTAAGGGGAAAAAACTTATGTAGGCAAAAAAAGCAATTATATTCTTTGTGGGTTCTATTTTAGTATTATAAACGTCTAGGGTGTAACTCATTGTCTGGAAGGTATAGAAGCTGATTCCGATTGGCAGAATAATATTGAGAGTTATAGCATCTGCTTTAAAGCCGATAGTATTAAGTAATAGGGAAGCGGATTCTGCAAAGAAATTAAAGTACTTGAATATTCCTAACAAACCGATATTGATAAGTATACTTATAATCAAAATTAATTTTCTTCTTATTCCGGACGAATCCGGGTCAATCTTACCTATCTGAATGCTGCAAAAATAATTTACAGCGGAAATAAAAATAATAAGTGAAAGAAATCTCCAGTCCCACCAGCTGTAAAAGAAATAATTAGCAATCAATAAAAAGATGTTCTGAAGTTTTACATGGTTGCCCAGCAGAAACCAGAATATGAAGAAAACAGATACTAAAAAAATTAGGTATTCTATTGAATTAAATAACATTGGATGGATGGATAAACTATTAAGTTTTTTATAATAAAAGTTAAAATTAAAAATTTAATGATTTGCCGGTAAATTATGTGCGTTTTAGATGAAACATGCAAATAATAAAAAAGTTAGGAATGTAGTCTAGAGTTGATCAGCTTCTGTAATTCCCCAACGTTTTTTAGCCTAAGTATTTCGATATTTTTAAGTCGGATTTTGAAGAATTTTTCTACCTCGAGGATGACATTCACATGGTTTAATGAATCCCAGCCAGGAACTTCGGCCGCAGTCGTTTCCTCGTTGAAATCAAATTCATCTAATTTAAGCGCACTTAAAATTACGTTTTTTAATTCTTTGGAAATCATCTTAACTCCATTTAATTTCTTCTTTATTCAGTATTCTTTCTCGGTTTGCTTTTCTGCTTGGCTTTCCAGCAGAACTCTTAATTAACCATCTTGGCGGAACAAGATAAATTTTTCTAATCGAAATATCCATTGTCATCCCTGCTTTGATAATATCAGTTTTAATCTGCTTTTGTTCACTTTCATTATTTTGATTCGTTTCTACAATTACGCTTATTTGCTCACTCCCAATTTCCGAATCTTCTTCACCGAAAGCAATAACTCTTCCGGGAATCACTCCTTTAACTTTACTTACACAATCTTCAACATCCTCGGGGTAAATATTATTACCTGCTACTATTATTATATCTTTCTTTCTTCCGATAATGTAATATTCATCATTATATTTAAATCCTAGATCACCGCTATAATACCATCCATTTTTAAGAATTTCGGCAGTTTTTTCAGGGTAGTTGCGGTAACCGTCAAACATGGATTCTGATTTAATTGCAATTTCACCTATGCCGGCTTCATTTATAATATTCCTGTTTTCATCAACGATTTTTATCTCGCATCCATTAATAAGTTTTCCAGATGAGACACAAACTCGAGAGCTTTCGGGATTACCGCTAATTTTAATTTTGCCTTTGGATATTTCTGATCTGTCAAATGACGTAATGCTAGGTGTCACTTCGGGTGGAGATTGAGTAACAGCAAAAGTGGTTTCAGCCATTGCATAGCATGTTGATAAAGAATTATCTTTTAAACCATAATTCTTAAAACGATTGTAAAATTTCTTATGACTTTCCGCTCGTATCGGCTCACTGCAATTAATAAATAAGCGCAAAGTTTCTAAAGAAACGTTTTCAAGTTCATCATTAGGTATTTTATCTGCCATCATGTTATAGGCAAAATTTGGCAGCCAAGTTATTGTACATTTTTCTTTTGTAATTGCCTCAAGCAATAGTGATGGGACCATTACCCACTCAAAAGGATCGACTTGAACGGATGGAATCCCAAAAGCAAGGGGCAAATGAAATGCAGCAATCAAGCCCATATCATGATATAAAGGAAGCCAGCTTACAACCTTATCATTTTCCTTTAGGTTAATTGACTCAGCATAATATTCAACATGTTTTAGAACAGCTTGGTGGGCTAGTAAAACTGGTTTTTGTAAACCAGTAGTACCGGAAGAATGCTGGAGTAAAAATGGAACGGTACTATTGGTTTTATTATTATTGTCCACCAGCGTTTCTAAAAATTTAATTTCTGGTTTACCTTGTTTTTTCCAATCAAAGGGGAAATGTATTCCTTTGATGGAACTCCCTTCTTTTTTAACTAATGGTCTTATTATCGGCTCAAGAGCTTTCTCAGTAAATATCCAATCAAGACCTGACCTTTGGGACATGCCTTCTATTCCTTGCCTAAATTTATCAGGATGTAGCCGAGGATTTGGATAAGCAAGCACTGCTGGTATTGCACCTATCAATGATATTGCCATATATAAGGGATAAAAATCTTCATTATGCCTAATTATCAAAGCACAAACATCACCTTTTTTTATTCGATTCTTATCAAGCAAAAAGGAAAAAAGTTCAGCCGATTTAAGCAATTCGGAAAAAGTCCATCTAAAAGGTTCTTCACCGGCTACCCAATGAATAATAGCTTCTTTGTTTGGATATTTTTCTGCATTTCTGCGCCATTTGTCCCAAACTGTTTTACTGTTACGATCTGAATAATTAGTCATTTTGATAAGTGTAATTAATTATGAATTATTAAATTTGTTTTGCCGAAAAAAAATCATATTTAGGAATGAAAAACAATCCATTATTTTGATTTTTATGCCATTATTATTAACTCTAGTTTTGAGAAGGCATTTATTCAATCATTATGAATTGGCGTTAATTATTTTTAGCTGATAAAGCTCCGCCAAGTAAGTTACATGTTAATGGATATGACTTCATCAGCATTAATGTTGTAGAAGACAACTGACTAAAGGTTGGTCTCTTGCCAGATTTAGAACGGATAAAATAACATCTCTAATTTTATCTTCTATTTATTAATGGTCAATTAATGCTAAATTACCTTACAAATAAAGTACCATCATTTATAAAATTGTAAAGATAAAAAAAAAGCAAGTGATCACTTATAATCATATTTGAATTAAAGAGGTAATATTTACATGCAAAAACGGATGGAAAAGTATATCATTTTGACACATTAATCCCTCTAACTTGATTTTGAAGTTTTATGAGCTGTATTTGATAACAAATTAATAATTAAATATTAATATAGGATTATTGATCTTATATTTTTTAGTATTAATGAAATTTCTTTTGGAAAATACTGTCAGTTAATATCGATTTAAATGTTTTTAATTCAATATTATTTTTATCTCAATTTGGTATAAGAAGCGGCATATATATTGCAAACTTAAAGTAGCTACTATATATTTATGCATTGATAAAATAAAAAATGTAAGGAAAGCTATGAAAAGCACAGTGATTATCATCATGTTTATTCTCTCAATCTCTCTCTCATTTTCTCAACAACAATATTTTGTATCCAAAGATGGAACAGGAAATTTTTCAACGATTGCCCAAGTAAATTCAGCCTCTTTAAATTCAGGCGATATTGTTGCCTTTAAAGGTGGAGAGCAATTTGCTGACGCCGTACTTAATTGTAAATCTGGCGTTACTTACACCTCATTTGGAAATGGTCAAGCAATAATAGGCGACAGTCTAGGTAATCGATCAACCGAAACTACCATTAATATAGATGTTGAAAATGTTAAAATTGATAACTTGAAAGTTTACGGTTATAGATACAGCTGGAGAGTAATTTCTTATTCAAAAGGTAATCTAACAATTACTAATTGTGAAATTATTGGAGGTCTCGGTGCGCACGACAATTCTCGGTATGGTATTTCACAGTCAAACCATTCTGCAAGTGGTGGACGCAATTTAAAATTCCAGAGAAATAAAATATACGGTTTTGGTGGAGGTGCTATTTATTTTTCAAGGCCTTTCGATGTTGATATTAGCTATAATGAAATGTACGATTTATGGCGATTAGGTGCAACAATGAATTTAGGGGCTATAGCAATAACTCGTGCTGTTTTTAGCGATGAAAATAATCCAGCAGATGTGTGGGATTGTGCATATACTGTTAATATTCATCATAATAACATACATCATTTCGAGATGAGTGCTTTTATGGGTTATTCAAGAATGATAATTGAATACAATGAGATTCATCATAATCTTGACGAAAGAATTTATAGGGGGGGCGTAAAGCATGGTAATGTTGGCAAAATATATGACAATACTGGATATTCGGATAATGGAACAACAGGTAGTCTTGGAATAATAGTAAGATATAATTATATCCACGATTTAGTAAGACGTGGAGAACCTAATCATACCTATGATGTACCTACTCAATGGCATAGGGATAATGGAATACCTAATACGGTCAGCACTAATAATGGAACTGGTAAAGCAATCTATCTTAACGCCGTTACCGATAACATGGTTGGTTTTGGGGAGCATTTTGGGGATGGGTATGGCGAATCACCAGATATGGTGATAAGTGGTCTTGGCTATGGTAATTATTGGATCCACAATAATCTATTTTATAATTGCAGTAATCAAATTTGTGGTAGGTCATTTAATCATTTAACTGCATATCGTCCTGAATTAGTTTCATATTTTGTAAACAATACAATTTTGAATTCCGGATGGCGAGAATACGTTACTGATGATAATGGATTAATGATAACTCGGGATAATTCACAGTCACCCCATACAGTTGTTAACAATATTATTGATTATACACTTACCAAATCAAGATATATGGGCAGATGGTGGGAAAAAGATATATACTTAGGTTTTAATATCTATTTGAATCAAACTGGCACCACAACATCATTACCTCAAATTGGATCAAATTATGCTTCTTGTTTTGAATACGAAGCAGTCGGAACAATTCCGGTAAATGAACAATATTTAGTACCAGATGAGGATATTTGGAGTGATACGAGCACATTTATTTTTGCTTCAGATCTTGGCGTCGATGGATGTCACATCCCGGATGCAAGAATTAAACCACATGGTGCTGCCTATAATTCAGGAAAATCATACAGTACTTTAGGTGATAATTTTAGTATACAAGCACTCTATTGGAGCGAAAAACACACGTTAGGCCAGGATCCGACCGGAAGAAGTTTCGCTTATGATTTACTTGGAAATTTAAGAACAACAAACGACATAGGTGCAGTTGGTATAGCAGGCAACCCAATCACACCTACACAAACCGGATTAAAAGTAATATTGGAAGGTAGTTACGTTAATGGCAAAATGAGGACAGACTTGAATTCCTCAAAATTTTTACCCTTAAACCAGCCTTACAATGTAGAGCCCTGGAATATAAATCGCGAAATTATAATAAATAATATTGCAGAAAATTATGTGGATTGGGTATTAGTTCAGGTGAGAGATGATTTAACAAATACCAAATACACAAAAGAGGCAATATTAACAGAAGATGGAATAGTACTTAATCCGGATGGTTCATCCTTTTCATTTTTAGGTCTTTCATCAGGCGAATATTATCTTGTTATTAAGCATAGGAATCATCTTAGCATTATGAGTGCGCAAAAAGTCCTAATTGAAAAAAGTAAAAGTGTTGAATACAATTTTACTGATTCCCAGAGTAAAGCTTATGGTGAGAATTCCATGGTAAGACTTGATGATAGTAAATATGCAATGATTGCTGGTGATGGCGATGCTAATGGTGTAATAAATGTATTAGATTTTGGTGCAGTTGCCAACAATATACTATTAAGAGGTTATACACAAGGTGACACGGATATGAATGGATCAGTCAACGTTTTAGATTATTCCTATATTAATAGGAACTTGCTTAAGGCAAGTAATCTGCCCTGAATTATTAGTTTCTAAAAACCAGATTGCGTTATTTGCCATCAAAAATTGAAAGATCGGGCTGTTTCAAATCTTCCATTTTTAAAGCATCCTTTAAATGGAAAAACGGAGGTATAAAATTGAAATCATGCCATTTTAGGTTTTCATCCCAATAACCAGTTTCTGGATCGTCAGGATAAGTCCAGGACATTTCGCAAATTTTTGGTTCGCCTTTTTCATCAAATAGAAAATCATAAGCCATCGATTGGAATTTTAATTCTTTTGAGATTTTTAGAGCCATTTCAACAAATCTCATGTCAACGTTATTTCTGTCTAAATCCCAATCTCCGCTCCCGGATGCTCTAAAATCATTTTTTCGTACAAATCTCCGCATTGCAAAAGCTCTGTTTCCGATGACAGTAACTCGTGTGTCAAAAGTATTATTTGGAAGAAAACGTTGAAAGAGCACATAGTTCTTTTCAGTTTGCCAGACTACGTGTTTAATTCCACGAATCTTATTTAAGAAATATTGATCAGCCTTAAGCCTCAAATACTTCTCAAAATTTTTATACTTCACTTTTCCCCTATGGGGAATACCATGTGATGATAAAATACCGTTTCCAAACATTCTCGTAATGATTCTAATAGCTTCCACTTTGCTGTTAACTAAAATGACATTGTGTGAGCCTGCGCCTTTCTTCAATTTAAATACAACCGGATAAGCTGCGTTTAGTGCCCATTCAATGGCATGTTCTTTTTCCCAAAAAACCCAGCTATCTATCGTTGGATAACCGAGCGACTTGAGAAGGTAATACTCTTTTATCTTATCGTCAAAATGCCAGCAAGTTTTTAGATTGGGAAAGCATTTTATATTTAGATAATTTTCAATAACCGGTAGGATTGTGTTGACTAATTGATGGTGATCATCAATGTGTGCCCACCGAAATAAAAATAAATCTACTCTTTTCACTTTTTCCCAAAAATCATGCTCATCAATATGCAATTCAATAAAATCAATATTATTGTAATCTAATATTTGCTTGTAAATCTTATTCCTTCTTATTTGATATTGGGGAAATTCTGACTTATAGATTCCTACTAACATTACAAAAGCTCACAAAAATTGAGTAATTATCAATTATATCTAAATTTAATCCTTAATTATCAACAACAATGTCATGTTTGCTAATAACTTTTGAACGACTAAGTGAAAAATATTTTATTTTTTTTATCAATAAATTTCAAATAACTTCTCATAATAACGTATTAAAACTTGACATTTCGGGATGTTTGAGATTATCTATGTTTAATGCATCCTTTAAATGGAAGAATGATTGTATAAATTGAAAATTGTGCCAATTTAGGTTTTCATCCCAATAGCCTGTTGCGATATCATCTGGGGAATTCCATGAAATCTCGCATAAGCTAGGCTCTTTTTTCTCATCGTATAAAAAATCATAAGCCATTGACTGAAATTGCAAATCTTTTGATATCTTTAACGCCAATTTAATAAACTTTAAATCAATTTTAGTTCTATCCCAATCCCAGTTTCCACTTCCGGAAGCCCGAAAATCATTTTTTCTTACAAATCTCCGCAAAGCATAAGCACGGTTACCTATTACCTTAACCCTAGTATCAAAAGAATTATTTGGAAGAAAACGTTGAAAGAGTATATAATTTTTTTCGGTTTGCCAATTTGTTGGTTTTATTCCACGGAATTCATTCAGAAAATATTGATCGATCTTGTTTCTCAAGAAATCTTCTAGATTTTTATAATTTACCTTTCCCTTATGCGGGATACGATAGGAAGCCGAAATACCTTTGCCAAACATTCTAATAATTATTTTTATTGCTTCAGCTTTGTTATTTATTAGTGTAACATTCAGTGACCCAGCGCCCTTTTTTAATTTAAACACAACCGGGTAATCAGCTTTTTCCGCCCATTCTATTGCATGGTCTTTCTCCCAGAAAATCCAGCTGTCAATCATAGGATAGCCGAGCGATTTAAGAAGATAATACTCCCTTAACTTATCATTGAAGTGCCAGCAGGTTTTAAGATTAGGAAAGCATTTAACATATAGATAATTTTCAATAACCGGAAGGATTGTGTTGACTAATTGATGGTGATCATCAATGTGTGCCCATCGAAATAAAAATAAATCCACTTTTTTCACTTTTTCCCAGAAATCATGCTCATCAATATGCAATTCAATAAAGTCGATGTCATTAAATTTTAATATTTTTTTATAAATCTCATTCCTGCTGATTTGATATTTTGGGAATTCTGATTTATATATTCCTACTAACATTCACACTTTCCTATCTTAAGAGGTAAAACTTCAATGAGTTAAAAAACCAAAAGTGATTAATTTTATAAAAACTATCATGATAAAGTACAATTGTTTCACAGATTTCCAAGCGGCATGTTGTGTGCTGATTATTAATTAACAATCATGGAATTTTGTAAATTAAAAGATAAAAGATATTTTACTCATCTTTAATTATTAGGAGTGTCATGAAAATCGGGATTTTAGGTGATTTTTGTCTGTCATTCGTAGATTCCACTATTAATTTTAGTAAAATTGTAGAAGATTTCAGTAAATCAAACATTTTGAATGAGTTGAATAATAATACTATTAATATTATTAATCTAGAAGCTCCTATTACCAATTCCAACAAAATGATAGAAAAAACGGGACCGAGTTTAAAGAATCCAGAAGAAACGATTGACATAATCAAATTAATGAATGTTCAAATATGTACTTTGGCTAATAACCATATATTTGATTTTGGAGTCGAAGGCTTGAAAGATACATTAAATATTTGTGAAAAAAATAATTTAAAAACTGTTGGGGCGGGGTTAGATTTACAACAGATATATAAGCCACTTATAGTTGAGGATAATGAAGTTAAAGTGGCAATAATCGCATTTGCTGAAAATGAGTTTAATACCATTCATTTGCAGGAACAGGGAGCAGGAAGCAACAATTTAGATATAATCGAAATATGCAGCCAAATCCATAATGCAAAATCTAAATCAGATTATGTAGTTTTAATAGCTCATGGGGGACATGAAGAATATCATTATCCTAGTCCAAGAATCAAAAAATTATATCGATTTTTTATAGATAGTGGTGCCGATGCGTTAATTGGTCATCATCCTCATGTCGTTCAAGGGTTTGAAGAGTATAAGGGAAAACCAATTTTTTATAGTATCGGCAATTATTTCTTTCCTTCGTCTGATAATAATAAATCTAATAATGAAGGATTCGTAGTTGTATTGAATATTTTAAAGGATAGTTTAGACTATTCTTTTTTACCCTACACTCAGAGTATTAATAATTTCCAGGTTAACCTCATGGGAGAGGAACAAAAAATAGAGTTTATGAAAAGTGTGGAATCTTTCTCTTCCATTATATTGAATGATAGCATGCTGAAAAAAAATTGGCTGGATTTTGTTCAATCGCGGAAAGAAGTTTTTTTTAATTCTTTATTTCCCCTGAATCCAAAAATTGCAAGTCGTCTGATCAAATATGGATTGGATAAATTTTTTGTACCCCAAAAGCATTTTATAAAATTGCTGAATCTAATTCGATGTGAAAGCCATAGGGATATTTTAATCAATTCATTGAAAGAAAAATATTATGATAATAAGTAGGAACAATTTAGCCGGAAATATATCAAAAGGGGGTGCGACGCATATTGTTCAAATGGTTGAAGACTTTGATGAGGTTATATTTCTCAAATCCATCGATTATGAGTGTTATTTGAGTTAAGACATAAACACAAAACAATAGAAGCGATTTTAATGATGATTCAACAAACAATAATTAGAAATCCTCGAACTGCTTATAATCTGTGTATACGATATATCCTCCAGACCCTTCATTTGAAATAATCCTTCCCGGTATTCCAACTACAACCGCATTATCAGGTATATCTTTAGTGACCACACAATTTGCTCCAATGGCAACATTATCCCCAATTTTAATTTTTCCAAATACCTTAACGCCAGGGGCAATGTATACATTATCCCCAATAGTCGGGCCTTCCTCTGTTTTCTCCTCTAACCTTGTGTACAAGTGTAACATCATGTGAAATATCACAGTTTTTGCCAATAGATACTTTAGGATTTACAATAATACCGCCGAAATGGCCAATGTAAAATCCTTCACCAACCGAAGCAGTGAATGGAATCGCAATCCCATATTTATAGGTATAATGTCTAAGTATTCCCTTAGCCAACGGATAAAGGAATAGCTTTAATATTTTTCTGTATTTCAAATACTTACAAACGCGCATCCAGAAACAATACTGAAATCCCGGAACATTTGTCAGAGCATTGATGAAATTTTTTACATTTAATTCTTCTGTTATTCTGTAGAAGTCCGTATAAATTAAATATTTAAGATACTTGAATGTATTTTTTTTCATAATTTAACTTCGCATTTTTAATTGAGACAACAATAACTATTCCACAATATTAAAATAATAGTAAATAAGAGTGTTTTTCAAATTAAAAGGGAAAGTTAAAACCTATAAAATCAACTAATAATTCGCTCTATAAAATAAATAATCTAAATGTTTACCAAATTAAATAGTCTAAATTACTATCTCAAAATCTGGTTGAATATAATCTGAGATGGTAAAGTTTTAGTAAATAACTGGTAAAAAAAAAGTTTTTGGAACGCATTTTGAAGCCTATTATAGCGAACCAATATTTCAAATTACTAACAATATTATTTTATGTCGAATAGTGTGTTCTATAATCTCGCTTCACAGTTTTCCTCTTTGTTCCATTTAAGATTTGTTGGAAGATTGAATTATATTTTTTTAGTAAAATCGAAAAAAATTGACCTATAATATAAACATCAAGAATAATCCAGCACTGCTTTGCTGGGTAATAATATCTGCCGCAGTTTTAATTGGAATTTATATTCGAATTAAGGGTATAGGTACATGGCCATTGGCTCTTGATGAATATTATATTATTAAATCCTCTGAAAATATTTTAAAGTATGGGCTGCCTCAATTTCCTAATGGAGGATATTATACTAGGGGCATTTTAATGCAATACTTGATAGCCCCGCTACTAACCTTAGGAGTAAAAGCTGAGGTAGCCGGCAGAATTTTTCCTTTAATATCTAATTTAATAGCTATCCCAGCTTTATACTTAATTTCAAAGCGAGTTGGTAATCGATTGGTTGCAACTATTGCCGTAGTAATTTTCTCCCTTTCGATTTGGGAGATTGAATTTGCCAGATTTGCCAGGATGTACGCGCCATTCCAAGCTATATTTCTTTGGTATATGTATTTTGCATTAAAGGATTTTGAGAATAAAAATTTCTCTAATTATAGATGGTTGCTGATACTATCAACCATTAGTATTTTTATTTATGAAGGTAGTCTATTTCTTGCTGTATTTAATTTTGTTCCTTTCGTAGTTATTAAAAAAATTAAGCCCAAATTTCTTGTTTGGGCCATACTAATTTTTATTTTTTCTGCCTTTATGAATACGTTTGATTTTAGAACTATTTGTTCTAACCCTATTTTCCCTCCAGAATACCTTTCGCTCAATCAAATGGGAAATAATTTACCACCGGTCAAATTACCTCCAATATTATTGCAGTTTGCATTTCAAAACGTCATTTCAACAGTATTTTCATCTGTTTTACTGGCAGTAAATTTTATTCTCACCTTAAGGTGCATTAAATCGATAGAAAATAAAAATTTTTGGTCTATTAGTTCCATTTTAGTGCTTAGCATTTTAGCTCTTTTCAATCAATTTGGATTAATGATTTTGCTTTTTTTGATACTAATCTTCTGGAATTTTCTTGATGTACATTTTTCGGATAAAAAAACGATCTCTAATCTTTTACTGATTTTAATAATCAATCTTATCTTTTGGTATGTCTTTGGATTATTGACAAAGAATTGGCAAGTATTATTCAGTGATTTTTCTTCATTATCGGTTTGGGGTATCACAAAAAAACTTTTAGTCGGTTTTTTCAATTACCCAGATAACTATTTTACATTCATAAATTATTTTTCCACAATACCTATTATAACAATTTCTTCTGTAGTTGCTCTTATTTCTCTATTTCTTTTCTTTTCTACACAAAAAGAAAAATCTGGCCAAATTAAATTTCTTTTTGGTGCTGTAATTTTTCTGGGATTAATAGCAACATTCCCGACATTGCTATATCAAGAAACAAGATATACATTTTTTTTAGCACCATTAGTTTTAGCGCTAGTACTTGTATCGGTAAATGAATTGACGAATCTAATGAACAAGAAAAAGATCTTTTCAAATATTGGATTCGTATTAATCGTCATGGCAGTATTTATTTCATCAAATGATTTTAATTTGTATCATTTATTAAATATAGACAAACAAGAAGTTAACTATAGGATGATTTATAAGGATAATCATTTTAGAGTACACCTCTACAGACGATGGGATGTATTGACTCCGATGCAGTTCGTTAAAAATAATCTTAAAAAAGGCGACTTAATCATGATAAATGAAAATAGTCATGAATATTATTTGCCAAGAGTTGACTATTTTAATTTTGATTACAAACATCACGCTTTTGCTACCTTAGCCGTTGAAGGAGGAAGGAAAGAACGATGGTCGAATGCAAAGTTAATTTATACTGAAAAAGATTTGATAAACCTCATTGAGAATAGAAAAACGACAATATGGTTTACTGTTTATCCAGAATTTTGGTTATATGATATTGGTTTTTATGAAAGGTATAAAGAAAATTTAGTTTGCAAAGGCGTGGATGGAATGATAAAAGTATATAAATTTCCCCCAAAGAATGAGAGTTCCAAAGTTATAGTTGACAAGCAATGAATCCAGGAATTTCTGTAATAATACCAATTTATAATACTAAATTATATTTACAAGAAGCTGTGAATTCAATTCTTCAGCAAAGTGAATTTTTAACTGAAATTATTATTATCGATGATGGATCTACCGACGGTTCCTGGGAGTTGCTTGAAAATATATACGGAAAGAATGAATTTGTTAAAATTCATCATACGGAAAATAAAGGACAGGGACATGCGCGGAATCTTGGAACCGATTTTGCCAAAGGTGATTATATCTATTACTTTGATTCTGATGATATTTCAGCACCGAATTTATTCAAAAGATTTCACGACTTACTTTCTCAAATACCAGATCTCGAGCTATTTTGTTTTTCCGGTGAATCATTTTTGGATCCAAACAGTTCAGCCGAGAATATTCCTGGAAAGCATGAATTATCGAAGCGAGCTTGGAAGAGAACCATTGAACAGTATTATAGTTCAGGTGAAGAAGCTTTTAATTCACTAAAAGATAACAATTCGTTCTTACCGGGCCCTCCTTTGTATATCTTTAAAAAGTCGATCCTTGTGAAAAATGGAATTAAGTTTAGTCACATAAGATACGAGGATGAAGAATTCACACATAAGTTATTTATTTATGCGGGACAAACATATGTTACAAAAGATGTCTTATTTTATCGTCGTGTCAGAGAAGGGTCAACTATGCAACTCGGTCGTACCTTTAAGGATATTCTAGGTTATATTAAAACTATTGAAAACTTAGAAGAACTAATGAATATTACTTACCTAAAACCTAAGACAAAAGAGCATTTAAAGGATAAAATAGTACATCTTGTTCGTTCAATTATTATAACCAAAGCAAGCAGCAATATGAGATTGGCGAAGGAAGAAAAAAGAATATATAAAAACAGCTTAATGCCTTATATTCGAAACAATAGAAATTTATTATTGTTTTACTATACATATCAGTATGAGTATAAATTACGAATGCTGAAAGAAAGAATGTTTAATTAATACGTTTGATAAGTACCAAGTTTCTATTTTGTAATGCTTAAATGACTACTATAAGTAAAAATATAAGGTCCGGCGTTTTATATACTGCTCTTTCAAAGTACAGCGAGGTGGTAGTAAGTATTTTAATTGGCGCAACACTTGCCCGTTTACTAACCCCTAAAGAATTTGGTATTGTTGCGATAGTAGGTGTATTTATATCATTTTTTAATTTATTAAGCAGTTTTGGTATCGGAGCTGCTATAATTCAGAATAAATCTCTAACAGATGATGATATCTCATCAATCTTTTCTTTTTCCATTGTTTTTGGATTAGTATTAGCTGGCATCTTCTTTTTTTTGGCGCCGGTTATTTCTTCTTTTTATAATGAGCCTGTTCTAACCAACTTATCTCGACTGATGGCACTCTCATTAATATTTAATTCGCTTAAAATAGTTCCGTACGCTATGAATGCGAGGAAGCTCCGGTTTAAAGAACTAGGAATCATTAGTGTTGTTGTTTACGCTATCAGTGGAATCTTAGCAATTATACTTGCTTCATTAGGATTTAGTTATTATGCATTAATAATTAATAGCATTATAAGTGGTCTTTTAACATTTTCGGCCTATTATTTATTAGCTCCGGTGAAACCCGCTTTAGTGATTCGTTTAAATTCAATCCGAAAAATTATCAAGTTTTCAACTTTTCAGTTCTTATTTCAATTTATTAATTATTTTGCAGGAAATACGGATAACCTATTAATAGGAAAATTCTTAAGCGCGTCGGCTCTTGGATTTTATGATAAAGCATATAAATTGATGCTGATGCCCGTACAAAATTTAACTTTTGTCATAACGCCGGTTCTTCACCCGGTTTTATCTGAATACCAAAATGAAAAAAAAATAATTTATGACGCCTATTATAAAATCGTAAAATTACTGGCTATTGTCGGTTTTCCACTTTCTTTTTTCCTTTATTTTAACGCTGCAGAAATTATAAATATCATGTTTGGACCGCAATGGGACCAGAGTATACCTGTATTTAAGTTATTGGCACTTGCTGTGGGAATTCAAATCGTGCTCTCAAGCACGGGCTCGATATTTCAAGCCACCAACCGAACTGATTTATTGTTTTACTCCGGTTTACTAAGTACTATTTTGTTGGTTGCAGGAATTGCGTACGGAGTTTTTATCGGCAAAAGTCTGATTTCAATTGGCTATGGAATAATAATCGCGTTTAGTATCAATGTATTTCAGGCTTTTTATTTACTAATGAGAATAGCTTTAAAGGAAGATTATCTAAATTTTTTGAAAGTATTTTTATTCCCTATCACTTTGAGTGCAGGGGTTGCAATAGCATTATGGTTTACAACTAAATTTCCAGTTAACAATCTGATTATTTCATTAATACTTAAGTCGATAGTCACAATTATTGTTTTTGGAATAATATTACTCAGTTCAAAGAAAAATTTGGCGTTTGTAAAAGAATATTCAAAAAAAATATTCAAAAGATAAACCTGAAAACTCCCCAAATTGCAGTGTTAAAGCTTTAAATTTTTTATTGATCTTTTGAACTTAGATCGATTTTAAAATTACATATCGGCATTAGTAATGTTTAGCTTATATATCCTATTTGCGGCTGGTTTTGCTAGATGTAAAAAATCGTTACTTGAATTTTAATTTCACTGTTTTACAAAATTGAACATCAAAAAAATAAGCAGCATTGATTAGGTTAAAGTTTTAAAACACATAGAATTTCTAGATTTACATGTCTGCAATTTTTACTATCGTAAGTTCGATAAGAAGCCCGCAAACAAATTAGTTAGTTAATAGGCTAGATTGACGAAATATAAGAAATTGGCTAATGTCCGCATTTGTTGATCATATTTCTGGCAATTTGTATGAGTAAACCTTTTTTGCCAAAATTATTTTAGATGACGATTATTTGGCTCAAATATTGATATATTTTTACGAATA
This sequence comes from Ignavibacteriaceae bacterium, assembly GCA_041739035.1. Taxonomy (GTDB): domain Bacteria; phylum Bacteroidota; class Ignavibacteria; order Ignavibacteriales; family Ignavibacteriaceae; genus XYD12-FULL-36-8. The sequence goes on from JBGSOQ010000374.1 coordinate 40,599, forward strand.
ACAGCTTATATATTAAAATACTGTTATTTTATTTATAGTGATTTTAAATTTTTCTTATTCGCCCAAAAAAATGATATCCCAAACTCAATACAAAGTAACATATCCTTATTATCCAATAATATTTTTGTGTAAAAGCAAAGTAATGTTTTTTCAAAACAAATAATCGTAAATAATTAACATACTCTAACATTAGGAATTATCATTATGCAAGTACCATTTCTAGATTTAAAAAGCCAGTATAAATCCATTAAAAGTGAAATAGACCCTGCGATTCAAAATATTTTAGACAACACTGCATTTATTTTAGGCAAGGCAGTTTCAGATTTTGAAGTCGAATTTGCAAAAGAACATCAAGTTAAAAACTGCGTGGGTGTAAGCTCTGGAACAGATGGAAATCACCTCGCCCTGTGGGCTTTGGGAATCAAACCAGGCGACGAAATCATTATTCCGGCAAATACCTTTATTGCCACTGCTTGGGGGGCAACTCTTTGTGGAGCTAAGCCTGTGTTTGTTGATTGCGAACCTGACAGCTACAATATTGATCCTAACAAAGTCGAATCGGCCATTAGTGTGAAGACAAAAGCCATTATAGCAGTCCATCTATATGGTCAACCGGCTGATTTAGACCCTTTAAGAGAGATTGCAAATAAACATAAAATCTACTTAGTAGAGGATTGTGCTCAATCTCATTTTGCAGAATACAAAGGAAAACGAGTTGGAGGTTTGTCCGATACGGCTTCTTTTAGCTTTTATCCAGGTAAGAATCTTGGAGCTTATGGAGAAGGCGGCGCCGTCACAACACAGAGTGATGATATTGCCAGGAAGGTTAAAATGTTAAGGGATCATGGTGCCGTCCAAAAATATAATCATGAAATACTTGGTCATAACTATAGAATGGAAGGGATTCAAGGTGCCGTACTTGGTGTTAAGCTGAAACATTTGAATGCATGGACTAATGGTAGAAGACGAGTTGCAGCAATGTATGGTGAATTGCTAAAGAATTTGAATACAATAAATCTACCTAAAGAGATGAGTTATGCTAAACATGTTTATCATTTGTTTGTAATACAAGTAAATGAGGGGGGAAGTAAAAGACGGGATGAGCTGGTAAAATATTTAAACAATATTGGAGTTTCAACAGGACTTCATTATCCTATACCATTGCATTTACAACCTTGTTTTCATGATTTAGGGTACAAAAAAGGTCAATTTCCGGAGACTGAAAAATTAGCTGAGAATGGTCTTTCGTTGCCAATGTATCCGGAACTAAATGATGAACAAATAGCTTACGTATGTGACTCAGTCAAAAATTTTTTTAAGGGATAATTTGGATTGTTTTCTATTTATTCTCATTTTGAGATGATTTGATTTATTAGAGGCATTTTGCATTTACTAATATCCTGGTTTTTCCTAATTTAAGACATTAGCATAATAATTGCTTGTAATTTTATACATTAAGTTTATATCTTTTTCGAAATAAAATTTTTTCACGTTATAATATGAATGTTTTATAAAGAACTTTACTTTTTATGGTGCGTCGAAAAAGAAAGATTTATTTGAATTATTAATTAAATTTATTGATTTAAAATTTAATTAAACATCAATTTATAAATAGGAATATCAATGGGATTTAAATTTATTCTGCTATTAGTTTTTTGTTTAATTCTTTCATCTAAAATTTTTTCGCAAACGCAAAATCCCGATCAAGAATTAGGCGCACGAACTAATCTTTATCGCGCTGGTTTATATGATTTTTCTGACCCAGGGGCTATAAACATAAGAGTATCAGTGTGGGGTTATGTTTCAAGACCAGGAAAATACATTGTTCCGGATTATACAACGGTTTCTGATTTGCTTTCCTTCGCTGGAGGTCCTGATCAAAATGCTGAAATGGATGATCTAAGAATTTACAGAACACTCGAAAATGGTAAAGAAGAGATGATCAAATTCACATATGACGATATTATGTGGTCAGAGAAAATAGTGGTTAATCATCGATTAATTCCGAAACTGGAACCAAGTGATATTTTAATTATTCCTGGCAGTCCCAGATTTTTCTTTAAGGACTGGTTCAACGTAGGACTACAAATTGTATCGGTTCTCGTGGCCCTGGTTAATGTATATTTATTGGTACAATATAACAAATAAGTAAATTGACAGATGGATAAAATGAATAACGATAAAAAAAATTCTGTTTTAAGAACCAATACTTTTATTGATTATATTAATTTGATTAGAAACAATTTAAGAGTGGTCATAATAATTGCCTCTGTGATTTTTATTGCCACCACTATTTATGCCATTATTGCTCCTAATATATATACAGCAACTGTTTCGTTAAAGATTTCATCTCCTAAGGGGAATATTTTAAGTGAGAAATTGGGCGAAATACAAGATTTTGGAAATTCAAGTAATGACAGATATATAGCAAACGAAATCGAAACTATATATAATTCAACTATTATAGGCGAAGTTGCCGAAGCGCTGATCGACTCATTTAAATCCCAAAAGAACATTGATGATTTCAGCCTGATATTTGAGAAGGACTATTTCCAAAGCAAAGGAAATTCCTTAAAGAGTGTAAATGGAATTGCCATGGAGCTTATGTCCACTGTGACAATCAAACAAAAAGGAGCCTTGGACTTTATCCAGATAAAAAGCGAGTCCCAATCTCCAAACGAAGCTGCATTAATTGCCAATGTTTTCGCAAATAAATATCAACAATTCAATTTACTTGAAAATAGAAGACAGATAACTATTGTTAAAGAATTTCTAACTAAGCTATTAAAGGAGAAAAAACAGCAGCTTTATGAGGTTGAAGATGCAATTAGGGAATATCAATTGACTAAAGGTGGTGTGCAACTTAATCTGCAAGCTCAAATGTTAGTGTCTAAGCTGGCAGAATTTGAAGCTCAAAAGAATGCTACCAAAATAAGTATGTCTATTGCTAAGGAAAAATTAAATCAATATAAAAGTGAATTGGAAAAGAGAGATCCCTCTGTAGCCAGTTATTTAACAAATAAAAGTTCCGAACCTTATATTCAAAAAATTCAAGACGAGATTGCCAGCTTAGAAACTCAAAGAGATATAGCACTTGCAAGCAGCAAAGCAGCTCGAACAAACGAGTCTATCATCTCAGAATATAATTCTAAGATAAACGCTTTAAAAGAAAAACTAGATAAAAGCCTTATAGAATATAGAAACCAGATTTTATCTTCGAGCCCTGCTGAAATAAAAGATTTAACGCAAAAAATATTTGAAGAAGAAATAAGTTACCAAGCTTTGTCAGCTTCGAATAATAGTCTATCAAATGTATTGAATAATTATGAGGGACAATTTAACAAGCTTCCTACAAGTACTCTTGAATTTGCAAGGTTAGAAAGACAGAGACTCGCTGAAGAAAATTTATATAATATACTTAACAATAAATTTCAGGAAGCACAACTTAATGAACAAGCCACGCCTGGAAACGTTTTTATTTTGGATAGAGCATATCCTTCCAACCGTCCGGCTAAACCTAACCGCGTTATGATTATTATAATGGGGTTGTTTTTAAGTTTTGGATTTGCATTTGGCTTTGTATATATAAGAAATTATTTTGATAAAACAATTAAAACACCAGAAGATATTGAATCGAGTGGTGTAAACGTTTTAGCATGGATTCCTAAATTTTCTGAACAGGATGTTATGGGACTTAGGAATTTCGAGTTAATAGTAGCTCAAAAACCCGATTCGATTCCGAGTGAAGCATTCAGAACTATAAGAACCCGTTTACAATTCGCACACATTTCCAAGGGTTCAAAGACCATCTTAATTACATCCTCTGCCCCTGGAGAAGGGAAAACTACTATTTCCATCAATTTGGCAGCTAGTTTTGCTCAAGCTAATAAGAAAACAGTAATTGTTGATTGTGACTTAAGAAAACCAAGATTGCATTCAATATTTAGTGAAAACAATTCCAACGGATTTCTCGATTATATATTCGGCCAAACCAATTACGAAAAAATTATTAAGAAAACTGAAGTAAGGAACCTGGATTATATAACTGCGGGTTCCGTGCCGTCTAATCCATCAGAGATCCTAGGTTCTCCGGCTATGAAATCGTTTATTGAAAAACTAAGAAATGATTATGAAATTATCGTAATAGATTCGCCTCCTATTATGGCTGTTTCTGATTCTGAAATCTTAGCACGGTTTGTTGATATTTGTTTGTTAGTTGTGTCTGCTAATACCTCTGAGATCGATTGGCTTAAAGAATCTATGGATTTACTGAAGCAAGAAAATATTAATCTTGCGGGAGTACTTTTGAATAATTTTAACTATAAGAGTGGTTATCATTCTTACTATCGATATTACGATCATTACACCGAAAGTCATAAAAATAACTCAAAAAGGGGTACTGAGAAAAAATCAGGCTGATCATACCCATTTTAGGTTCTTTTTATAAATCAAATTACCGATAGTAGTTGTTATATATTCTATTTACTTTCGGGGGAGATAAAATAAATTATTATTGTATAATATCCATTACATTTAATTCGATGCGTTAGATATTTTATTGTGAATAATCTTTGTGAGGGAAGGGGTTAATATCAATCAAAATGTATTGTGTTCCATAAATAGTAACACTTTATCTCATAATGAGATTTATTAAATATTAATCTAAAAAGCTAACTTGTTTTTTCGGCGTTAACGTATTATAATAAACTTGAGTGAGGGCATACTTTTTGACAAACTGCACTAACCAAATTAATTATTAAACTGAGAAGTAAAAATTTAAATAAATTGCGTTAGCATGGTAAAGTTTCCCAAATTTAAATATTACCTTTTCATCTTCGATGTATTCATTTTTTTAATTTCATTCGTGACTACTGCGTTGATTTTAAGGACTAATCATAATTTAACGCTATTTCAAATATTTTTTCCTGATATTCGTACTATTTCGTTTGCTTTTCTCGCTGTAGGTATTTTTTTATTTATATATCAATATAACAGCTTATATAAAATAAATATCATCATCACTCGTGCTGCGCATCTAACTGCAATAATTCATTCAATTTTTTATGGCTTCATTACAATTATTGTAATTTCTTTTTTAATAAAATCAACTTGGATTACTGATTCCCGATTAACTTTGTTGACTTTTATTATTGTGTTAGTATTTTTTTCTTACGTTTTAAGAGTGGAGATTTATAGAAGATTTTATATCATTTTGAAGAACAAGCAGTTCAAAAGAAATCTGATTTTAGTTGGTGGGGGAAAGGCTGGCCAGTTATTAGCAACCAGATTAATACTTGAAAATGCTATTGGTATTAATATCGTTGGATTCATTGATGATAATAAAAAAATTGGTACACCAATAGTTGGAAATAAAACCGTTATTGGGAATGTGGCTCAGATTCCATTTGTAATTGATAAGTACGATGTTGATGAAATTTTGATAGTAATTGATAATATATCTTATGAACGCCTATTAGAAATCCTCGATATATGTAAATCACTTGATTTGAACGTAAGGCTTGCATCTGAATTATTTGACGTTGTTGTAAAAAAGGTATCCACAGAAAAGTATGCCGAATTTCCTGTTGTTGATGTATCCCCGAGAATAAATAATACTGTAAATCTTTTTATGAAAAGATTTTTTGATGTCGTATCGGCAGCTTTAGGAATCATTTTCTTATCCCCGGTCTTTTTGACTATTGCTTTCATAATCAAAATTTCATCTAAAGGTCCAATTTTATTTTATCAGACTAGAATTGGAAGAAATGGTCGAGCATTTCAAATGTACAAGTTTAGATCGATGTTCGTTAGTAAAGGTGAGGATGAGGAACGAGCTAAAATGATGATTGAATTCATGAAAAGAGAAAACCAGGATGGACCTGGCCAGAAAGTGATTAATATCAAAAGAGTGACCAAAATTGGGCAAATAATTCGAAAAACCTCACTTGATGAATTACCACAATTGTTTAACGTAATTCGGGGTGAAATGAGTCTTGTAGGGCCGCGACCATGTCTTCCATATGAGTACGAGAATTACGCAGAATGGCAAAAAAGAAGACTAAGTGTCATACCGGGTTGTACGGGGGTTTGGCAAGTTGCCGGAAGAAGTAATGTTTCATTTAAGGATTCTGTGGTATTAGATTTGTATTATATTAATAATATGTCACCATGGCTGGATTTACAAATACTCTTGAAGACAATACCAGTAATTTTGTTTGCTCGTGGTGGTAAATAAGATAAATCTAGCATGTTGGAATATTATATTCGAATAACGATGGAGAAAATATGAAAGTCGGCATTATAGGATTAGGATATTGGGGACCAAACCTCGTGAGAAATTTCCTTGGGCAAAAAGTTGTAGATAAAGTAATAGCTTGTGATAAAAGAACTGAAAGGCTAGAATTTATAAAGACAAAATCGCCTAGTGTTTTTGTCACTGAGAACTTTGAAGAATTATTGAATAGTGATCTTGATGCAATTGTTATTGCAACACCAGTTGAAGCCCATTTTACTCTTGCAAAACAAGCTCTTGAACATGGCAAACATATTTGGGTAGAAAAGCCATTCACCGCCACTTCGCAGCAAGCTGAAGATTTACTTGAATTGGCCGATAAGAAAAATTTGAGAATTTTTGTTGATCATACTTTCGTTTACACTGGCGCTGTTCGTAAAATGAAAGAGATAGTTGAGAAAGGTGAACTTGGAAAGATTCTACATTTCGATTCTGTTCGAATAAATTTGGGACTTTTTCAAAAAGATATAAATGTTATTTGGGACCTTGCACCTCATGATCTTTCGATTATGAACTATGTTCTAAGCCATTTGAAACCTACAACGGTATCTGCCAATGGTATCGCTAATTACAATGGTAAAGAAAATATTGCTCACATTTCTTTATACTTTGAAGAAAACTGCTTTGCCCACTTCCACGTGAACTGGACCTCTCCAGTTAAAATACGAAGAATGATTGTTGGAGGTGACAAAAAAATGCTTGTATTTGATGACATGGAAAACTTTGAAAAAATAAAAGTTTATGATGCAGGGGTTGACATTAAAAATACTGATAGCATTCATCAAGCGTTAGTGCAGTATAGACTAGGTGATATGTATTCACCAAAGATCATTCAAACAGAAGCACTTGATCTTGCTGCCAAAGAATTTTTAGCTAGCATTAAGGAAAACCGAGATCCTCTTACAAGTGGTAAAGATGGTTTGGATGTAGTGCGGATTTTGGAAGTCGCGGACCTTTCACTGCAAAACAAAGGACAGCTATTTGATATTAATAGCAGAGTTATGGTTTAATCAAAGTATTCAATTATCAAAAAAAAAATTAAGCTCGATAAATGGAAAAGAAAAATATTAACAATGTTAAACTTGGTAAGGACGTAAAGATCTTCGATTTTGTAAATCTGTATGGATGCTCCATTGATGATTATTCTAAGGTTGGCACTTTCGTTGAAATTCAGAAAAATGCCTCTATAGGAAAACACTGTAAAATTTCATCGCATTCATTTATTTGTGAAGGTGTTCATATTGAAGATAATGTATTTATTGGACACAATGTGACTTTTATAAATGATAAGTACCCTCGGTCAACAAATTTAGATGGATCTATGCAAACTGAGAGTGATTGGAAAGTAGTTGAAACCTACATCAAAAAGGGGGCTTCAGTCGGTTCATCTTCAACGATTTTATGTGGTGTAACTGTGGGCGAAAATGCAATCGTTGGTGCAGGATCGGTTGTTACAAAGGATGTTCCCCCTAATACAATTGTGGCAGGAGTTCCAGCGAAACCCCTTAAGAAAAAAGCTTTTACTGAAAACTAATAAACTACTTCAATAACATCATTTTTCTTGTACTGATAAATTCATTATTCGCTTCAAGTCTATAAATATACGTGCCGCTTGGTAATCCATCACTGTTAAAAGTGTATTCATGGTTTCCGGCGGCAATTTTATTATTAACAAGTTCTTGAATCATTTCTCCCAATAAATTATAAACTACTAGTTTCACTTCACTTTCAGCTTTTAGCGAAAATTTTATTTTGGTGCTAGGATTAAAGGGATTTGGATAATTCTGTGCAAGGTTATACTCAGCTGGAATATCCGATACATGTGAATCTGTACCAAGGGTTAGATCACTTGAATGGAAATTAGGAGCGGTAATATTTTGAAAATTGTCTCCGGTCAAAATAGTTGACACGAACCCCTCAAAATTCCAAGTAATATTGGGATCAATATTTGCAAATGCATTTGTATTAGTTAATCTAAATCTGCCGACTAGCAAATTGGACTCCGTAATCTGATCTGACCCAGCCATGGATGCAAATGTCAGTTTTGGATCACCATCACAAGTGTTTACTCCGATACCAAAAGTTGGCAGATTATTTAGCTGAGAAGTTCCCTCGATATAAGTGAATGATAATTCTCCACCGTTTGCAATATTGCAATTAAATAAGAAAGTACATTGATAGGAGGTTAGATTAAATGATGAATTAGAACCTTTGATAGTTACATCAAACTCAATTACATTCTCACTCATCCTCGTACCGTTGATTAGACTCATATTATAGTCTGGTTGAGAATAGCTGAGATTTGTACTTAGGAAAGTCATAACTAATACAAGTTTTGAAATGTTTAGCTTAAGCAATTGAATCAGTAACGCAGGGATCTTCATCATTATCAACTCCGAATCATTGGTGTCTGAAATAGTAGTTATCTAAATCAACATATAATCTTAGTGCCATCGAACTCTTTTCAATATTATTGCCATTTATTAATGCTGAAAACAGATAAAAAATAAAAGATTTATTATGAGACATTCGTAATTTTTACCGAATCATTAATAGACTCAGGTTTGAAAAAAGTCTAATCGAAGATGTATAACAAGTTTATGCGACTCAATTTGAAAGTTGAAGATGATTTGGTGAGGAGATAAAATTACCTGAAGAAAAAAAATGAAAAGATTCATTAATTTGATAAAAGTGACTTACAGTGAGAATTAACTGTCAAATTTAATTTCTCTGTTAGAAAATGAATGGAGTCGAAACGGGCTTATTAAAGAAGAGTCGGGGTGGAGAGATTTGAACTCTCGACCTCTTGGTCCCGAACCAAGCGCGCTAACCGGGCTGCGCTACACCCCGAATGTGATGTTCAAAACAAAAATACTCCCTTTGGAAAATATTTCCAACAGAGTTAATAGGCATAGGATTTTTAATTTATTTGGGCTTGAATCTGAACTAAAAAATAAATTATCAATTTCACTTTACTTTATTTTAGGATTGGCTTAACTTTGATATGTGTTCCTTTAAATCTGTCCCGAGAGGTGGATAAGGATTAAAAAATAGAAATTTAATAATCATTTGCCTCTAAGGTTCAAAAACCAAAGAGGATTTTTTTTATATGGATGTAAAAGCAAAAATTATTGATGAAGATGGTTTGTCAAGAATCATCACCAGGATGGCGCACGAAATTCTGGAAAAAAATAAAGGTTCCCAAAATCTGGTTCTTATGGGAATGAAAACTCGTGGTGAGTTTTTAGCAACGCGTATATTCAAGAGAATTAAAGAAATTGAAAAGAAAGAACTGCCTCTCGGAGTTCTTGATGTTACTCTTTATCGTGATGATTTCAGAACGAGAATGAAGCAGCCTGAAGTATCCGTTTCAAACATAACTTTTGATATCAACGATAAAGATGTGATAATTATTGATGATGTTCTCTACACTGGTAGAACTGTCCGTTCGGCACTAAATGCGCTGATGGATTTTGGAAGACCGCGTACTATCCAGTTATGTGTTCTTGTGGATCGCGGCCATCGCGAGTTACCAATTAGAGCAGATTATATCGGAAAGAATATTCCAACTTCTAATCATGAAGAAATAAAAGTCAGAATGAATGAAATTGACGGAGAAGATGCCATTTATTTGATGGAAAATTCCGTTAAGAATTAAAGAGGGTTAAATTCATGTCCTTATCTAGTCGACATCTTATAGGATTACAGGGCGTTCCTAAAGAAGATATCCAGCTCATCTTAGATACAGCCTCGACTTTCAGAGAAATACTTGAAAGGCCGATTAAAAGAGTTCCTACTTTACAAGGCAAGACTGTCGTAAATCTATTTTATGAAAATTCCACAAGAACAAGGATATCCTTCGAATTGGCTGAAAAAAGATTGTCTGCAGATTCCGTCAATTTCTCGGTGGGACAAAGCAGTGTGAGTAAGGGGGAAACCTTGAAAGACACAATCAAAAATATTGAGGCAATGAAAGTTGATTTAGTTGTTGTTCGACATTCAGCCGCTGGAGTTCCGAGTTTTCTTTCCAGAATTTGTGACTCAAATATTATTAATGCCGGTGATGGCATTCATGAACATCCAACTCAGGCCCTGCTTGATTTGTATTCTATTAGGGAGAAATTTGGAAAGCTTGCAGGATTAAAGGTTTGTATAGTTGGAGACGTTGCTCATAGCAGAGTAGCATTATCTAACATATTCGGTTTGAAAACAATGGGTGTACAGGTTTCTGTTTGCGGACCTTCGACGATGATCCCAAAATTTATTGAAGATTTAGGAGTAAATGTTATTAATAACATTGATGAAGCAATTCAAGAAAATGACGTGTTAAATGTTTTAAGGATTCAGCTTGAAAGAAAAGCACGCGAGTATTTTCCCTCTATCCGAGAATATGCAAATTATTTTGGTATAACACAGGAAAGATTAGAAAAAAATGGCAAAGATATTTTAATTCTTCATCCCGGTCCAATTAACAGAGGTGTTGAATTATCTTCTGAAGTAGCGGATGGAATAAATCAAATAATTTTACAGCAAGTTACAAACGGAGTTGCCGTTAGAATGGCTGTCTTATATCTTCTTGGAACACTTAATTAGTTAGGTTGATCATGAAAATTCTTCTTACAAACTGCAGTATTCTTCATCCCGAACAAAAATTAAAAGAAAGCAACAAAGATATTTTGTTAGTTGATGGTATCATCAAACAAATAGGAAATCTCTCATCAGCCGTTAGTGCTGACAAAACATTTGATCTCAAAGGCAACTATGTAGTTCCCGGATTTTTTGATATGCATGTCCACTTTCGCGAACCGGGAAGGGAAGACGAAGAGACAGTAGTTACTGGTTGTGAGAGTGCAACCCACGGCGGCTTTACAGGTGTAGCATGTATGCCCAATACCGAACCCGCGATTGATTCTGCTGAGGTTGTTAAATTTATTAAAGAAAAAGCTTCCAACAATTTGGTTGATGTTTTCCCGATTGCTGCGGCTACGTTAGGCCGGAAAGGTGAGGTTCTTTCTCCAATAGCTGAACTTGCTGAAGCCGGTGTCGTCGGCTTTTCTGATGATGGCACAACTATTAAAACTGCAAGCATTTTGAAGCGAGCACTCGAATATGTCCAAATGCATAATCTGCCCATCATTGAACATTGTGAAGATGAATCTTTGGGCGGCGGTGCTATGAATGAAAGCATTAACTCAACTTTATTGGGACTTCCTCCAATTCCATCAATTGCAGAAGATCTTATAGTTATGCGCGATATAATTCTGGCTGAGTACACTAAAAGTAAAATTCACATTGCACATATCAGCACTAAAAGAGCAGTTCAGTTGGTACGCGAGGCTAAAGCGAGAGGTATTCGTGTCACAGCTGAAGTTACTCCGCATCATTTTACCTTAACCGATGATTCTCTAAAAACTTACGACACAAATTATAAAATGAATCCGCCGTTGCGAACTCAAACAGATTTAGATGAGATAATCTTAGGATTGAAAGATGGCACTATTGATTGTATCGCTTCAGATCATGCTCCTCATTCATTGGAGGAAAAAGAAGCAGAATTTGAATACGCACCAAATGGAATTGTTGGGTTGGAGACTACAATCGGATTATCACTGAGTGAACTGTTACATAAAAAAGTACTTACTCTCGAGCAGTTACTGGAAAAATTAGCCATCAATCCTAGAAAAATTCTTAATCAACCGGTACCAGAATTTAAAGAAGGAGTAATTGCAAATTTCACGTTTCTTGATTTGAATGAGGTATGGACGGTTAATATCAATAAGTTTAAAAGTAAATCTAAAAATTCACCTTTCGATAAAAGACTTCTCACCGGTAAATCAATTGGAGTAGTTCACAATAAAAAAATGCTTTATAGCAGTAATCTTATTGATTTATGATAAACAAATAATCCCATGTGTTCGAAAAATATTTTATAGTATACATCCCGTATAATTAATAATACATATCTCTCTGTATTTTCGTTTCTAATTATTCAATAATAAGCTTTTTCTTTGGCACTTCATTTGGCTCTATGAATTGAGTTAAAATTTAGAGGTATTAAAATGAAAAAGACATTATTATCCGCAGCATTTATTTCGGTGATATTATCGCTAAGTTCTTGCGATATTCACGATCCTTATTATTATATTGATAGTCAACCACCTGCACCTCCAAGCGGAATAGTCGTTCTGAATGGAGATAATAGAGTTGATATCAACTGGATGCAAAATCGTGAAAATGATTTAGCCGGTTATAATATTTATTACAGCTATAGCTACGATGGAAAATATACAATGATCGGTTCTGCGAACAGCAATTATTATATCGACTATGGTGCAAACAATGGTGTTACCTACTTTTATGCCGTAACTGCATATGACTATAATGGTAACGAAAGTGAATTAAGCTATGATGCCATTTACTCTACACCAAGACCTGAAGGTTTTAGTCAAGCAATATTCGATTACATTAGGTTTCCGCAAAATGCCGGTTATTCGTTCTCAGAATATCTTGTAGTTCCTTACAACGATCTTGGTGCTGACGTATTTTTTGAAAACTACAGTGGGACTTTTTACCTGGATGTTTGGGATGATACTGATATTAAAGATATGGGATTAACTCAAGATATTTATGATATTCCTTATGCTCCGACAATTGGCTGGTCGGAAAGCAAAGATGCAATTGCTAAAGTGGGTCATACATATGTTATATGGACATGGAATAATCATTTTGCCAAAATGAGAGTTAAATCAATTACAAATGACAGAATAGTATTTGACTGGGCATATCAACTTCTTGAAGGTAATACTCAACTTAAGCCAAAAGCTAAAGGAATAATGCGAGGCGAATTGAAAAGAGCCGACCGAAAGTAAATATTTCTCCCGGTTCTTTGAAAGATGTTGATTGTGTGCATAGATTTCTAGTTGATTATTCATTAAATTTTGAACACGAATGCAGAAGGTCTTGCTAAAAATATTGTTTTTACTAACTTTTAGCTTCCTGACAAGGGGTGTTTCCGGGCAGGAAGCTAAATTTTTTAATAAGCTTGATTCAAATCAGCGTCAAATCATCACCAAAAATGTTTTTGATGAAATTGAATCGGGAATTTCCTCTGGTAAAGCGTCGTCAATTTCTTTGTTTTTAAGCAGTCAAACATATCTGAGTTTATCTAACGGCGTTAACGGATATTATAGTTCAAACCAGGCATATTATGTTTTACAAGATTTCTTCAAAATTTACAGAGTAATCTCATTCAAACTTCAGAGCATAAAAACAGACGAAAATGTTCCTTATGCAACAGGAGTTTATTATTTTAATTTTAGAGGCAGAAGAGGAACTGCTCGTGTTTATGTTTCCCTAAATAAAGGTGGAGACAGTTGGAAAATTTCGCAGCTTACAATTAATTAATGGTTAAAACTTTTTTCAACAGATTTAAAGACGATAGAAAATATTTTACTATCGTCTTTTTTATTTTAATCATGCTGGTACTTTCTGGATTATTAGCCCCAATTCTAGTTGACCGCGAGAAGGATAATTGGGCTGATACACTTTCAAAAAAAATTTCACAGATAGAAACAAATACCACAGATGAGTTTAAAAAAGTTGAAAATAAGCTACTGAATGTTTCCAGTTCGGTTAAGAATGATTTAAGCGAACTTCTTATTAATAACAATGTTTCTTATGGCGAATTTGTTAAGACCATTAACAAGCAAAAGTATAACAATTATTCACTTGAAATTTTAGCTCCAAACGGAAAACTTATTGCATGGAATTCAATGGTTGCAATTCCTCAGGAAGACTTATTCCCATTGGATTATCCTGTTGGTGAAACATACTTCTTCAAATCGGATTTGATCACCTACCTCACGCTTACTGATACTATAATTTCCGAAACTGATGTCTTTTATTTGATATGCAGCGTTCCTTTCGAAAAGCGATATGTTTTAAATAATGATCATTTCAGAGACATAAATTTTTCAAAAAAGATTTCTGAAAATAATATGGTGCAAGTTGAAACTTCTTTCAATCCTTTTGAAGCTAAAACAATGGATGGAAGGAAGTATTCTTTTGATCTTCTGAACAACAGGAATAACAAAATAGGACAAGTGACTATTTCTAAACCGATTTTGGAAATAGCCATAAACAGAATAAGCAACTATGTTGAGCTTATCCAATCCATACTTATTCTTCTCGCCCTCACTTTTTTAGGATTAGGATTAAAAAAGGAATTCGGTCACCTTAAAAGTTCTTTGTATAAGGCATTTTTGTTCACTTTTTACATTGCTGTTTTTCGGTATTTAATTTATCAAGTGGGTTTTCCTGCCAATATTTTTGAAGGTTCTCTTTCAGATCCTTCATTCTTTTCATCTGCATTTGCCGGGGGAATTGTAAGGTCGCCAATAGAGTTTTTCATTACTGTGATTTTTTTTACAATAATCTGTGTAAAGATTTATCAATACAGCATAAACTTTATTTTTTCTCAGCAATTTGAAAAGCGAAGATTTTCATTCAATTATTTTGGTATTCTTTTTATTCCCTTAACTTTAATTTTTTTACTAGGATTACGTGGACTGAGCGCTTCACTACGCAGCGTGATATTTGATTCAACATTGCGGTACTTTCGTAATCCTGATATTTTATCCGATATTCCAACATTAATGATGAACCTTAATGTTTTACTTCTTGGTTTTTCTGTTGTTCTTATTTTGTGCATAATCATTGTTTGCCTTTTTGCATTGCTGAAACCGATAAGCAAGGGTTTAAAAAAGAAAA
Organism: Ignavibacteriaceae bacterium; assembly: GCA_041739035.1. Classification (GTDB taxonomy): domain Bacteria; phylum Bacteroidota; class Ignavibacteria; order Ignavibacteriales; family Ignavibacteriaceae; genus XYD12-FULL-36-8. The sequence goes on from JBGSOQ010000374.1 coordinate 55,660, forward strand.
ATTTATTATTGTTCTTCTTTGTTCTTCAAGGCGCAGGAATAATTTTTATCATTGTGCAAAAACAGCCGTTAATTACTTATACTCTCATCATATTTTTTATAACTCTAATATTTGTGTTTGCGTATTATATATATTTTAATATCAAAAAATCAAAATACGTATTCGTCTATTCCGCTTTAGTCGGATCAATAATATCCATTCTGATGTTGAATTACTTTAATCTCGAATTAGAAAGAGAATCATTAAAAACCGCAGCAGTTGAAATTAATCGCCCGAACGATAACCTTTTTCGATTCATGATTAGCGAGGTTTTGCTTAACAGCATGCGGGATGAAAAAATAGTATCTGCGTTCACTAGCAGCTCGACTAATTACAATTCGGAGGCATACATTCTTTGGTGCCAAAGTTCGCTTCAGCGTGAAGCGATCAATTCATCAATTTCATTCCTGGATAAAAATGGGAACACACTTGGCCAATTTTGGACTGGAGATGAAAAGATATCGGAAGACATAAAATCGACTTTAATGGTGATAAAGAAAGACCCAGTTATTTTTGAAGTTAAAGATTTTAATAAGTCGAATAAAAAAAGCATAACTGGAGTAGCCCCCGTAACCATTCAAAATAAAAATATTGGGTACATCTCGGTTTCAGTCCTTTGGGATCCTGGTTTCCCGGGTTTTACAGTCACACCTGAATTTATTAGATCTAAAGGAAACGCTTTTAATTCCGTTTTAGACTTTTCTCAACTAAAAATATTTGAATTCAGCGATTCTAAATTAACTAATGTTTATGGTGATATTTATCCGTCGAGAGATCAAATATTGCCAATCATTAATTCCGATTATTCAAAGAATGATGATATTTGGCTAACATTAAATCTAAATGAAGAAAAATATTTAACATATGCTCTTAAACACGAATCTGCTGGTATATTGAACATAACATCAGTATCATTACTTGAGAAACAGTTTTCATGGAATTTATTTAATTTTTTCAAACTGTTCATCATTCAAATTATTTTCATCACAATTCTCTTTGCTGTACTATTTATTCCCGATATAAAAAATTTCAGATACACTTTTCGTTTTCAATTAACTATTGCGTTTCTTTTAGTATCACTAATTCCAGTTGTTATTCTTGCTCTTTACAACCGTCAGCTTGTTGAAAAAAGATCTGATGAATCCATTCTGAACGAACTTAAAGAAAGATCAAACTACATTGAGAACCATATTCAATCAAAGTTACTGGAAAAAAGTAAAACCAACTTGCCGGATATTTTTGAATCAGCTGGCAGAGATTTAGGAATTGCATACGCAGTTTTTGATAATACTATTCAGATATTCAATTCAAAGGATCAATATACCAGAGCCGGAATTTTGACCGAACGGATCAATCCTCAAATTTATTATAATCTGAATTATCTCAGCTTTAGAGAATTCAGCATCAAAGAGAGTATAGAAAATTATTCGTTCTACTCGTTTTATAAGAAAATTTTAATTGAGAACAGAAATTATATTATTGCCGTTAATAATGCATTTAATAAAGTAAAGCTGACTTTTTCGACTAGTGATTTAGACGTTCTGCTTTTTGGATTTTATCTGCTTGCCGCTCTGATAATTATTTTAATAAGCACATTTCTAGCGGATAAGATTTCTTCTCCGATACGAAAATTGACAAAAGCTACTATGTCCGTTGCTCAAGGTGATTTGAATATTTCAATTGCTAACAAAGAAAAAGGCGAGTTGAAAGATTTACTTGATGGATTTAATTTGATGACCAATGAGCTTAAGAAAAATCAATTAGAGCTCACAGAACTTGAGAGAGAAGCGGCTTGGAAAGAAATGGCAAAACAAGTTGCTCACGAAATTAAAAATCCCCTTACACCTATGAAGCTTTCAGTTCAGCAATTAATAGCTTCGTTTAGAGATAAGAATAATAGGTTTGATGAGATATTTGAAAAAGTTTCGGTAACAATACTAAATCAAATAGAAAGCTTAAGTTCTATTGCATCGGAATTTTCACGATTTGCAAAAATGCCTAGTTACAAGATTGAGGAAGTTGATCTGCGAAATGTCTCTTCAGATGTTATAAATCTTTTTACTGACGAAGCCGTTGATATCCAGCTTGAAATCAATGATGAATTGCCAATGGTTAATGCAGATAATTCTCAAGTTCGCAGATTATTAATAAACCTAATTCGTAATTCAATCCAAGCCGGAGCTAGTGAAATTAAATTAGTAATTAATTGTGAGAACAATTTATGCAGTTTGTTTATTGAAGATAACGGCAAAGGTATACCTTCTGAGTTTAGAGACAAAATATTTGATCAGAATTTTACAACGAAGCCTTCAGGAATGGGATTAGGACTTAAATTAGCAAAACGTTTCTTGGATGGTATTGGCGGAAGCATAGTACTTGAGGAGAATGATAAACCCGGAGCAATCTTTAAGATCTCATTTCCTATTTCTAAAAAATAAACTAGAAATTTAATGAACTTGCTTACTCCCCATCAAAGTAAAGCTCTTAATTACCAAAAGCACATTTCGTTGACTGCCAATGCTGGTTCTGGAAAAACTTTTGTGCTCTCTAAGCGATATTTAGAGATAGCGATTAATGAGAAATTACCGCTCAGAAATATTGCCGCAATAACTTTTACCGATAAAGCCGCCGGAGAACTTTATCAAAAAATATCAAAAGAAATCGATAGTAGAATTAGTGAATCTGTTGATCTCCAAGTAATCGAGCAGCTTAAAATGATTCGCCGTCAGCTTGTATCCGCAAACATTTCTACAATTCATTCTTTTTGTATAGATATTTTAAGAGAGCATCCGGTTGAAGCAGTAATTGATGCAAACTTTACTCCCATCGATGAGATTTTTGCAGATGAACTTATCGAACTCTCTGTGGAAGAGATAATAAAATCATCATTGGAAAATTCTCCGGATGAAAAAAAGCTGAAATATTTAATAAGGCTTTTGTCGTCTAAATTTGTTTTTGGCAGAGAACTTGCTTTCTCCATTAAGCATAGAAGAAATTTATTAAATCTTACCACAAAGTTTTACAATCTGCCTGAAGACGCAATTGCAAATCACTTTTTTAGTTCCTTTCTTACGATCGCTCAAAAAATTCTATTCGAAAATATTGAAGATTTTCTTGATGCTGTTTTAAGAATTAATTTAGCTGTACTAAAGAATTCACCTAAAAATTTAGTTGCAGCGGATGTGGGACAAATATTATCTAAGCTCCAAAAGAAAAAAGACTTAGAAAGTATTTTACATTTACTTGCAATGCTAAAAGAAAAAATATTGGTTAAAGCTGGTACTATTGCAATAAAAGGATATCTCTCCCGTGATGACAGCATTTTATTATTGCAAGAATGCAGATTAGCGGAGGATTTTCTGAGTAACTTGAAGTACTTTGAAATACCTTCTAATCATGCTGAAATTGAACTCGAACTGGGAAAATTCGGACGGATATTTATCTATTTTTTCAAAAAAGCTCTCCAACTTTATACCGAAAAGAAACATGAAGGCGGTTACCTTGATTATGAGGACATCTTATTATTTACACAAGAAGTGCTTGAGAATGAAGATGTTAGAAAATCTCTGTCCGAAAAGTTTAAATATATAATGATAGATGAATATCAAGATACGAATGAGTTGCAGTACAATATATTTTTACCGATTCTTGACTATTTGAGAAGAGGAAATTTATTTGTTGTTGGTGATGAGAAGCAAAGCATTTACATGTTTCGCGATGCTGAACTTGAAATATTTAACAAAACAAAAAATGAGATTACGGAAAGCGCCGGTGAGGAAAGTCTATTATCGCTTCCGGACAGCTTTAGAATGACTCAAAATCTTTGTTTGTTCATTAACGCTTTGTTTAAAAATTTATTTGCAAAACCCAATTCCTTGTTCAATGAAGTAACACACTCCGATGTTGTTTGTGCGAGAGATAATAGTGAAAAGGGAAATGTTGAAATTCTTTTAGCAGAATCGACAGAAGATGAGGATGAAGAAATTGCTGAAGCTGATTTGGTCACAGCAACAATTCTCAAACTTAAATATGATCATTTGGAAAATAACGAAATCAACTGGGGCGACATTGCTATTCTTTGCCGTAAAAGAAAATCATTTATCGAACTGGAAAAATCTTTTATTAGAAAGAAAATTCCATATGCCGTTATTGGCGGAAAAGGCTTTTATCAGCGTCAGTCTATTTACGATATATATAATTATTTTTCGTTTTTGCTTGATCAAAATAATGATACCGCTCTAGTTGGAATTTTACGTTCACCATTTTTTTTAGTTTCAGATTCAGAAATATTTGAAATATCGGTAGAACAAAAATCAAATTTTTGGCTTAAGCTTAAATCATTTAGTACACAAAATCCATCCATTCTGCATATCGTAAATATCCTTGAGGAAAATATCTCTTTAGTTGACAAAGTTGAAATATCCTACCTTCTTAGAAAAATAGTCTCCGAAACAGGTTACTTAAGTTTACTTAGCAGTAAAATGAATGCTGTGCAAGAACTTGCAAACATAAGCAAGTTGATTAGCGTCACTATAAAATTATTTTCTGAGGGATTCAGAACATTATACGACTATGTTAATTTTCTTGGTGAAGCAATTGAAGAGGTTGAAGACGAATCTCAAGCAATTGTGTCTGATGAAATTAATTCGGTTAAAATCATGACTATTCATCAAGCAAAGGGATTGGAGTTTCCGGTAGTAATTCTTTATAGATGTGGTGAGTCGTCTAAAAAATCTTCAGTGAGATCAAAATCGATATCAGTTAATAAGGAATTTGGCCTACTTACAAAGGTTCCGCTCAATGAAAATTATTTTAATGGATATCATGCTGCACCGATTGTAAATGTAAGTGATTACATAAATGAAAGAAAAAATATTGCTGAAATTAAACGATTATTTTATGTTGGAATCACTCGTGCAAAGAATCAGGTTTTCATATCCGCAAGTTTAAAATCTGCTTTATCTGCTAAAAAAGATTCCTTTATCGGCTTACTTCGGGATGGACTTAAAATAGATTTTGATTCTCATCAATTTAAACTGAGATCATCCTTGAAATTTTTAACTAAGAGAGATAATACATACATCGGCGAAGAGAGGGATTTAGAACTTGATATCAGTATTATTAAGAAACTTCAGCTGATATCATTTGATGATAAGGAAATAAATGAGATACCAAAAATAAAATCCCTACTTACTAAAAATATTGAGGATAGACCTTTTGGTGAAATTATTTCGGCTACTAAGCTTAGTGTTTATAATCAATGTTCATTAAAATATCGATTGATTTACGAGCTGGGATTTTCAAATTTAATGGTAGAAAATCGCAATTGGCTCAGTAGCCGAGAAGAAGTGAAAAAATCAAACCAATTTGATTTTAACCTAAGAGAAGAGGAGTTTCTTTCAGCTTCAAATGAGGAGGAAATCAGCAAATCTGATGTAAAGCTTGCGCAGGTAAAAGGTACCATTATTCATCGAATATTAAGCGAGGAAATTTCTGGGATAGATATTCCTTCTAAAATACATGATTATTTGAAAGATATGATGGATAGAAAATATTGGCTGACGAATCAATTTGACGACTTAAAGCAAGACATTATAACTGACTTGCAGAATTACTTTAAATCGGCAAATTATAATGATATTAAAAACTCGCCAGAATACACCAATGAATATGAAATTTATCATCTGCATGCAGACTTTTATCTCTACGGAATAATTGATAAGCTCATTTTTGAAAAAGAAAAACTCATCATTGTTGATTACAAAACTGATTCCATTTCAGAGAATGAAATCAGTGATAGGGCCGTTCAGTATTTCACTCAGCTGAAATTTTATTCCTATATTGCCTCTAAACTATTTGCAGGGATAAAGAACATTGAGCTTCGTCTAGTTTTTTTAAAATACCCTAACAAACTTGTAAATATGGATATTGAAACTAAAGATTTGATTGCAATTGAGAAGGAAATAGAACTTATGATTAAAAAAGTAAGAGGAAAAAAATATGAAAAAAACCTTAATCATTGCCATAATTGTATTTTCTCGATAAAAAATAATTGTATTATCGTATAATTTTTACAGGCTTGTTAATTTCAAAAAAAATTATTCATATATTTATTGTGAAATTAATTTCGGGAAGAACTCATGCAACGAATCGTAACTCAAATTAGAGATTTAGATGTAATAGAAAGTGAATTGCACAACACTGCAGTTGGGGTTTTGGCTCTGTACCTTGAGGATGAAAAAACCATTCAGTATCCTACGACTTTTCTTTACAGAGATAAAAACATTTACATCTTTTTTAAAAATGAGGATGAGCTTTTTGAATCAATAAAATATAATTCCAACGCTAGTTTCACTATTATCAAGCAAGAGAAAGCTAAACGAATTAATAAACTTGATTTTTCACCGACTTATCAAATGTTTTCAATTACATTGAACGGTTTAGTCCGGAAAGTAGATGAAGAAAAGACTATGATGACTCTTCGTCAAGAATATTTAGATAAGTACTCTAAAAAACCGGATGCCTCAAAAAGAACCATGACTTCTTTAGCAAACGCAATAATTATGGACTCCGATGAAATTCATGCTTTGGAGGAAATGGGAGGCTGATTTGAAATATTTTGTGCTTCTTCTTTCCAGTCTGCTTCTAATAAGCTGTTCAGCTGATATCACTTACTACGAAATTCCGTTAGAGTTCAAGAATCCACAAAAGAAAAGGGAATTTTTAGATACTTATTCAAAATACCTTCAAGGAAAAAAAATATTTCTAGATCCGGGACATGGCGGTGAAGATAGACGCAGCATTGGTCCGCAAAAGCTTACTGTAGAAGCTGATGCAAATCTGAACGTTGCTTTAGCCCTGCGTAATTTTTTGCAAGATGCAGGAGTTGAAGTTGTAATGTCCCGCGACAAAGATATGACTGTTGATTTAAAGGAACGTTCTTACATGGCAGATAGAAGCGGGGCAGAGCTTTTTATCAGCATACATCATAATGCTCCTGGCAGTAGTGGCGATAGAGGTATTAACTACACATCAACATACTATCATGCTAAGGAAACTGACTACGAGTATGAACCTTCCGAGAGAGACCTGGCAAAATACATTCAAAGAGATTTAGCTTATGCTATGCGAAATTCAGGCGGTTTAGGTTCTTTTGATGGAACATATTCGGATTATTGGATTTATCCCGGTGCTGGATTTTCCGTTCTTCGGCTCACCCAAATTCCCGCTATTCTTGTTGAATGCGGTTTTTTTACAAATCTTCATGAAGAAAGACGTTTAGCTTTGGATGAGTTCAATCAAATACAAGCTTGGGGAATTTTCCGGGGAATAGCTCGATATTACGCAGCCGGAGTTCCCAAAATTGAGTTTGCCATGAATAATTATGATTTTAATCAATCTACGCTCGATCTCAAGTTTTTCCTGAAAGATTCGACGGGTATTAATACAGAATCAATTGAAGTGTATTTTGATTCATTGAAGACAAAAAACTTTTCTTATAACGATTTATCTGGTGAACTTACTTTATCAGCCGCAAACGTGAGTAATGGAGAGCACGTCATCAGAATTTTAACAGCAAATAAAAATGGAAATCACGCATTTCCATTTCATCAAAGAATAACTGTTAGTGGAAAAACTGAGGATTAATAAT
>JBGSOQ010000348.1:0-23638 GCA_041739035.1 Ignavibacteriaceae bacterium
TAAGGAAAAAAATCTTAGTAAAGGCCTTCTAGTTGGATTTTTGGCCGGCGGAGTTGTAGGGGCAATCATAGCACTTCTCTATGCACCCAAAAGCGGTAAGGATTTAAGGAAAGATATTAAAGATAAAACCGATGAGTATCTCGGTGAAGCTGAGAAGTATATTGCTGATGCAAAAGATAAAGCAAAAGAATTAATAAATGAGGGAAAACAAAAGTCAGATAAGATAATTACTGATGCAAAAGCTAAAACGGATGAAATTCTTAAAGATGCTGAAAAATTATTTCATGATGCTAAATCAAAAGCAGGAAGTGCAGCATCATCCGGTAAAACAATCGTAGAAAAGGAAACGGGCGATCTCAAATCAGCCTTTAAAGCCGGTGTTGATGCTTATCGCGATGCTAAAAAATCGTAATATCAAAATTCTTAAATAGAATTATTTTTAATCATATGAATGTCATTACAGTTCTAAACGTAATTTTACTCATCTCTGCCTCATCACTATGCATTGCTTTAATCTATTATTTATTCAAAATCACAAAATCTTTCGAAGAAATCAAAAATGATGTGAGAGAACTTGCCTCGGAAATGAGGCCATTAATTGCATCAACTACAGAGTTAAGCGAAAGGTTATCGAACATAACATCAGAAGCCCGCGGACAGATGCAAATGACTCGTGATATGGTAATGAATGTAAAGCACCGCGTTAATATGATTTTAGGATTTGAAGAAAGAATTCGAAGAGGAATTGAAGAACCCGTTTTAGGATTAGTTAAAAATTTTTCGGCAATCGTCAACGGAGTCAATGCTTTTTGGAATTCCTATAAAAAACACTAGGAACAAATAATTATTCACACCCTGCATCTTAGGAGGAACTCACTTGAAAGAATACACAGCAGAATCGATACGTAATATTGCATTCATTGGTCACGGTGGAAGCGGAAAAACTACACTTTCTGAACTTCTTTTATATCAGACTAACAAAATAAATCGAATCGGGAGCATAAGTGAAGGCAATACCGTTTCAGATTACACACCTAACGAAATAGAAAAGCAAAATTCAATCTCATCATCATTACTTCATCTTGAATGGAATAATACTAAAATAAATATTCTTGATACGCCCGGTTATCCAGATTTCATAGGTGAAGTTAAAGCAGCTCTAAGGGTTTGTGACACAGCAGTTATGGTTCTTAAATCTGCTGAAGGAGTTGAAGTTGGATCGGAAACCACAGGTACGTTCATAAATGAGTATGGTTTACCTTCAGCAATCATAATTAACAAAATTGATAACGAACATTCACACTATAAGGAAACAGAACAGCAAGCAAAGAATCGTCTATCCTCAGGTGCAATCATAGTAACATTTCCTTCAAATGAAGGAATTAATTTTGATACTATTATTGATGTAATTAAAATGAAAGCCTACACTTACGGAGCGCCTGGTACTCGAAGCGTAACCGAAAAAGACATCCCGGATGACCTAAAAGCTCAAACAGAAGCCTATCGAAAGGAACTTATCGAAAAAGTGGCTGAGACAACTGAAGAGCTAATGAACAAATATTTTGAAAATGGTACTCTAACAGAAGATGAATTGAAGTCAGGGTTAAAACAATCAATCATTAAGAGAAATTTTACTCCGGTCTTTGCAATGTCGGCACTCATGGGAGTAGGATTGAATAACTTTTTAGACTTTGTCAGTTTATATTTTCCATCGCCGTCAGAAAGAGTAATTGAGGAGGGAAGTTTAAAGGATACCAAAAAACCTTTGGTTATTAAAACTGATGATCTTGGTGAACCTGTGATTTTCATTTTCAAGACTATTTCCGAACAGCATGTAGGAGAGTTATCGTTATTCAAAGTGTATTCTGGTACTGCTTTTCCAGGTTTGGATTTAATCAATCAAGCTAATAGTAAGTTTGAAAGACTAAGTCAGCTGTCGATTCTAAATGGTAATAAAAGAACGGATGTGACAAAAATTCATTCCGGTGATTTGGGCGCTGTAGTTAAACTTAAAGATACTCACACAAATAACACATTGGCTTCAAAAAATTTCTCGGTAGTTATTAAACCGATTTCATTTCCAGATCATGTCATAAACGCCGCCATTATTCCTAAAGCTAAAGGTGATGAAGATAAAATTGCTTCTGGTTTACATACCCTGCATGAAGAAGATCCATCATTCAATGTGAAGTATGATCCTGAAATTTCTCAGACAATTATTTCAGGTCAAGGGGAACTGCAGCTCTCTTTGGCTGTAAAGCGTTTGAAGGAGAGATACGGAGTTGAAGTCGATTTAGTTGAACCGAAGATTCCTTACAGAGAAACCATGAAAGGTATTGTTACAGATTGTGAATACAAGCATAAAAAACAATCCGGTGGAAGAGGACAATATGGTCATGTCCATTTTAAGTTAGAACCTATGGCAAGAGGCAAGGGATTTGAGTTCGTTAATGCAATTGTCGGTGGGGTTGTGCCCGGGCGATTTATTCCTGCTGTTGAGAAAGGAATAATAGAAACTATGCTAAAAGGTGTTTTAACAGGCAATCAAGTTGTAGATGTGAAAGTTACATTATTTGATGGAACCTACCACACAGTTGACTCTGACGAAATGTCCTTTAAGATTGCGGCTTCTCAAGGATTTCGTAAAGGATTTATGGATGGAAAACCATGCTTGCTTGAGCCAATCTATATTTTGGAAGTAAAAGTTCCTGAAGATTATATGGGAGATGTAATGGGTGACATTTCAAGTAAGCGAGGTAAAATAATAGGCATGGATTCCGATGGTAAATTCCAAATAATAAGAGCCCATGTACCTCTTGCCGAACTCTATAAATATTCTTCTCACCTTAGAAGTATAACTTCAGGACGTGGTGCTCATAAAATTAAGTTTGCTTATTACGAAGAAGTGCCAAAAGAGGTGGAACAAAAAATTGTTGACGAATATAAAAAGCAAAAGGAAGAAGGAAATTAATATCAGTTTGTTTTCTAAAGAAATTTTAATAGTCACACTGAGCTTGTCGAAGTTTGAAATCAATTTCATTTGCCAATATTCTACAGCCTGCCTACCGGACAGCAGGGCTCAGAGTGACAATTGAAAACGTCATAGTCTGTCTTAATTATTATGGAAAAACTTTGGTCACCTTGGCGTTCACAGTATATAGAATCATTCAAAGAGAAAACAGCCAAGTCTGGATGTTTCCTTTGTGATTCTGCAAAACTAAAGGCTGAAGCTGCTGACAATCTTCTTGTTGTTAAAGGTCCATTAACATTTACAATTCTCAATCTTTATCCCTACAATAATGGTCATTTGATGATAGTTCCTTATGCTCACAAAGCAGACCTACTTTCTTTGACTACAGAAGAAAATCTGGAGATAATGGAGCAGCTTAAATTCTCAGTTAGAGCGCTTGAGGAAGTACTTAGTCCAGAAGGATTTAATATTGGAGTGAATATTGGAAAAGCCAGTGGTGCCGGTGTTGATGATCATATACATTATCATATAGTTCCGAGATGGAATGGCGATACGAATTTTATGCCTGTCCTTGGTGAAGTTAAAGTTATCTCACAAGATTTGTTAACTACTAAAAAAAATCTGCAATCCGTTTTCAAAAAACTGGTCAACGAAGCAAAGTCTTAGCTCACCAACTTCTCGCTAAATTTATCTAAATAAATTTTTATCTTAAGTATGTAATTATTTTACTTAAGAGATTTTTATGAATTGCAATATTATGTGTAGCTTTTCAAAATATTCATTTATCATCTTCGTAACATTTCTAATCGGATGTTCTTCGAGCAAAGAAACGCGTTACGAAAAAATACCACCAAAAGATGCAAAAGAAATTGAAACTTCAAAAGTACTTAAAACTGCGGAAGTGAGAGAAAGAGAATTAATTAGAAAATTAAAAGTATCGGCAGTTGATAGAATCAACTTTGAATATGATACCAACGGAAAATTGGTTAATAAAGGTAAAATATCAACTGTAAAGTATGATAAAAAAGGATTTTTAACAGAGACTGTAATCTTTGATCAAAAGGGGAGAGTACAAAACCGATTTAAGTATAAATATGATAAAAAAGGATTTCGAATCGAATCACTTAGGTTTGATGCGCAAAACAAGCTCGAAAAAAAATATACTTATGAATATGATGAGACGGGTAACAAGATTAAATCAACTCGATTAGATCTAAAAGGCAAAGCAGAGAAATATTATGAGTATGATTATGACTCGAATCTCAATCTAGTTTCAGATGGATGGTATGATATTAACGGAAATATGGAATATAAAATTGAAACCGAGTATGATGATTATGGAAATAAAATAGCTGAATTTAGCTATGATGAAACTGGCAGACTGAATTACAAATACGTTTTTAAGTACGATGATAAAATGAATATTGTAGAAGAACAGAAGTTCGATGATGACGAAAAACCATTGGGGATTATCCAATATCTTTACAAGTATTATCAATGAACAGTAAGATCAGAATTGGCACATGCAGCTGGAAATATGAATCATGGAAAGGAATAATTTATTCTGAAAGTGATAGCACTAATTATCTGGAAGAATATTCCCAGCATTACAACACGGTTGAAATTGATCAATGGTTTTGGTCATTGTTTTCACCTACAAAAGTAGCCCTGCCGCAAATATCTGTTGTTCTTGAGTATAAAAGATCTGTTCCAAAAGATTTTAAGTTTACTATAAAAGTTCCGAACTCAATTACACTCTCTCACTTTTATAACAAAAATAAGCGTGAGGAGCTAGTTAAAAATCCTCATTTCCTTTCCAATGATTTGTTTAATGAGTTTCTTGATTCAATTGAACCAATACAAGACCAGATTGGCTGCTTAATGTTTCAATTTGAATATCTCAACAAGCAAAAAATGGCTTCGCTAAATCATTTCATAGAAGTGTTTCAAACATTCCATGCAAATCTTCCAGAAGGAGTTCCAGCTATCGGAATTGAAATTCGTAATCCGAATTACCTCATCAAAAAATATTTTGAGTTTTTGAACAGCTTGAACATTTGTCATGTATTTCTTCAAGGATATTACATGCCTTCAATAATAGAGCTATATAAAAACTTTAATGCTTTTATAAAAGATCTGACTGTAATTCGTTTGCATGGAGAGGACAGGAAAGGAATCGAGAAAATAAGTGAAAGCAACTGGAATAAAATTTATATAGATCGTCAATCTGAGCTTAAGCAAGTTGCATCACTTGTAAATGAGCTTGTATCAAAAAAAGTTGATGTTTTCTTAAACATTAACAATCATTATGAAGGTTCGGCTCCGCTAACGATTGAAAGAATTAAAAAGTATTTAAACTAATAATCTATCGGTGTGCAAACTGAATTGGATGATCTGGCTGTTTGCTATTGGTGTTACAAGTTGGAAGGTGAATTCGCTTAACACATGGTAAAAAATATTGGCCTTAACCAATCAAAACTAATAGTTCATGGCTAAAGCCAAATTTTTATTTTTCTATTTAATCTTCCCCGAGTTGAAACTCGGGGATATTAAAATTTATTTCAGCAGCTTTTCAATTTCATCCATCACAGTGTTCATTCTTTTCATAGTAAGCTCAAATGGCTGCTGTGATAATGGATCAATTCCTGTATCTTTTATTAAATCGATTGGATATTTAGAACTGCCGCCTTTCAATAAATTGTAATAAGCATCAACTGCAGGGTTTCCCTCGTCAAATATGTTTTGCGAAATTGCAGTTCCATAAATCAGTGAAGTCGAATATTGATAAACATAATAAGTTGAGTTAATAAAATGTGGTATGTAAGCCCACTCATAAGCAATGTAAGGATCAACTATACAAACCCCGGCATCGTTACCGTAATATTTTTTTACCAATTCATAGTAAGCATTGCTAATGATCTCACCGGTCAATGGTTCATCGCGTTCAACCATTTTATGCATTTCAAGTTCAAACTCTGCAAATAAAGTCTGCCTGAAAATTGTATTTCTCATCAGCTCGAGATATGAACCCAAAATGGAAAGTTTCTCAGCATCACTTTTTGCATTTTGAACTAAATAATTATTTAAAAGAGTTTCGTTAACAGTAGAGGCAATCTCCGCAACAAATATTGAATAATTGGCGTTTACAAACGGCTGAGTTTTATTTGAGTAATAGCTATGCATTGTATGTCCAAGTTCATGCGCTAAAGTCGTGAGTGATTCATAATCATCATTCCAATTTGTTAAAACAAATGGATGTACATCGTAGGCATATCCATTCATATAAGCACCGCTTCTTTTTCCGGTCGTTGGATAATAATCAATCCATCTATTGCTGAAAGCTGTTTTAAGAGTTTTGAGATAATCTTCTCCTAATGGATTTAATCCTGACAAAATTAATTTTTGACCTTCTTCAATTGAATAACTCTTATCCAATCTTTTTACTAATGGAGTGTATAAATCATAATAGTGAAGTGTATCAAGTCCGAGCATTTTCTTTTTTAATGATAGAAGACGATGCAGTGTTGGAAGACTTTTGTGAATTTGATTAATTAAATTTTCATAAACAGATGTAGGAATATTATTTGCACTCAAGGAGTACTCGAGCGCTGAACTAAATTTTCTGTTTTTAGCAAAGACAAAATCATTTTGAATTTTACCGGAATAATTAGCACCCAAAGTATTTTGGAATTTGCCATAATTGCTGAAAAAGCTTTCAAATATTTTTCTCCTGTCATCTCTATTTTCGGTTGATCGATACCGAGTATAAGAAGCTGGAGTTAACTTCACATTTTCATTAGTTGATAAAGCTACTTCTGTGAAAGGCATTTCAGCATTGTTAAAAATACCGTAAACATTGGATGGTGTTTCTGCAGTAATACCAAAGCTTGCAAGTATTTTCTCCGCTTCAGCAGTGAGAGTGTGATCTCTTAACCTCTGAATATCTTCAATGTACATTTTAAATTCAGCAAGCTCTTTTTTCTGATTAAAAAAGTTATTGATGGTCTGGGGATCTATCTTTAAAATTTCCGGACTTATAAATGAAGTTTTCTGCGAAAACTCAGAACCGAGAGTAGATGCAATTTGAGCTGATGCTTGAGCATCTGAATTTCTTACATCTTCATCCCTGCGCATGTTTGCATAAATAATAAACTTGTAAAAGTCCTTGAGCAGATCTATATAGGTTTTAAGTCCGGCGTACAAATCATTGGCGCTATTGCCAAGTTTGCCCTGATACTCGGCAACTTTCTGAATTCCCAATGATATTTTTTCTTTATCGGCTTTCCAATCATTTTCGGTTTTATAGAGATCTTCTAAATTCCATTTGTATTTAGGATCAACATCTTTTCTATCCAAATCCTGGCCTAAACTGCTTACATTATTTGAGAGAAGTATGATGATAAATAGGTAGAAAAATTTTCTTCTAATCATTTTATATTAACCTTTATTTTTATTAAAAAAATTGCCGGCAGAAACTTATGGAAATTAGTTGAAAAAAAAGAATGAAATTTGATTAACGGTAAACAAAAAAATTATCTGAGTTGGAGTTATTGCAAAAAGGGCATTTAAGTATTATTTTTCCGTTCGTTAAATGGGCTCGTAGCTCAGTTGGTTAGAGCAGCTGACTCATAATCAGCGGGTCGGAGGTTCAAGTCCTTCCGGGCCCACAAAGAAGATGCGAAAGTAAATAGCTTTCGCATTTTTAATTTTAAATTATTTACATGTAGGGCTTTGTAAACTGATCGGAGGTTCTCACAAAGTGATCCCTTTGGGAAAGTCCTTCCGAGCCCACAAAATTGCCTCAAATAGGAAATAGTTTAAGGCATTCTGTTTTTAAATTCCTTTAAAAATGAATAAGCAGAGGTTCATTTCTTCTTCAAAAACTTATGTCTCACAAACTCAGAAATAGCGGGTATAACTGAGTTTACAACTATCACCACAATTACTAACCAAAAGTTTTTTTACTTCTCTGTATTTAGTTTTACTTTCTGCTTTTTATGCCGAATGTATTCAATAATTCCTGGTAAGATTGAGAGAAAGATGATAACAACAATCACCCATGAGAAATTATTTTTCACGAAGGGAAGATTTCCAAAGAAGTATCCGCCGTAAATAAAAATTGCTACCCATCCAATTCCACCGACAACATTGTAGGTGATGAACTTTGAGTATGTCATTGCCCCAACGCCAGCCACAAATGGGGCAAATGTTCTTACGATAGGTACGAATCTTGCTATAATAATTGTCTTACCGCCGTACTTTTCATAAAACTGATGGGTTTTTTCTATGTGCTCTTTTTTCAGAAACGGAATTTTCCAATCAAAAATTTTCATGCCGATGTAATGTCCAATCCAGTAGTTCACAGTATCGCCTATTATTGCCGCGATTGATAAAAGCACAAATAAAAGATGAACATTAAATGAACCTTTTGCTGCAAATGTTCCGGCCGCAAATAAAAGTGAATCGCCAGGCAGAAAAGGCGTGAAAACAAATCCGGTTTCAGCAAAGATTACAGCGAAGAGAATGGAATAAGTTAATGCTCCGTATTGCATAATAAGTTCGTGCAGATGAACATCTAAGTGTAAAAAGAGATCAATAAGTTTTGAGATAATTTCCATATTACTTTCTTGTTAGTGGGACTTTGTATTAGTCATTCCGTCCGCCTAAGGCGGATTATTTCGGAATCTGATTTAAGCAAAAATAGAGATGCTGATCTCGATATATCGGGACAGCATGATGTCTAAGACACTTCATCCTTCATCAATCTTTCCTTGCCAAAGATATTCATCCGTTTCTTTAACAATTATTTTGTGCAAAAAGATTAAAGAAATCAAATTTGGAATCGCCATTAGTGCATTGGTTATATCAGAAAAAGACCAAACAATATTTAGAGAAAGAACAGATCCTATCATTACGAAAGCAACCCAAAGCCATCGGTACGGTTTTGTAACTTTATCCCCAAACAAATACTCTGCCGCTTTTTCTCCATAGTAGGACCAACCTAAAATTGTAGAAAATACAAATGTTAATAAACCAATTGTCAATACAACCGGCCCAACAACAGGTAAATCGGTAAATGCTGCCTTAGTTAATGAAGCACCATTTAATCCCTTCACCCATTCATTTGAATTAACGATGACAATCCCAGTTATAGCGCATACCACAACTGTATCCCAAAATGTTCCAGTTGATGAAACCAATGCTTGACGAACAGGATTTTTAGTTTGCGCTGCAGCGGCAACAATTGGTGCACTTCCAAGTCCGGATTCGTTTGAGAATAAGCCACGGGAAATTCCAAAACGTATTGCTTCCTTAGCTCCTGCACCTACAAATCCTCCGAGAACAGCATGTCCTGTAAATGCGCTTTCAAAAATTAACTTTAAGGTTGAAGGTACGTTCGCATAATTAAGGAATAGTAATATTATACAGCCAAGGACATAAAAAATAGCCATGAATGGGACGAGTCTCTCACAGACTTTTGCAATTGATTTTATGCCACCGATAATAACGATTGCAGTTAAAATTGATAAAATAATTCCCGTTATCCAGGGAGAAACGTGGAAAGTTTCGTCCACAAGGTGGGATATAGAATTTGCCTGAACCATGTTCCCAATTCCAAATGCGGTAATCGCTGTGAATCCGGCAAAAAGAATTGCAAGAAATTTGTTGTTCATTCCTCTTTCTAAAACATACATCGGGCCCCCAGCCATTGAACCATCTTCCTGCGTGACTCTAAATTTTACTGAAAGAAGTGCCTCCGAATATTTAGTTGCAATTCCAAAAACACCGGTTAACCACATCCATAAAACTGCTCCGGGACCACCACTTGCTACTGCCGTGGCAACACCCACAATATTTCCGGTTCCAATTGTGGCTGCCAATGCTGTAGTCATTGCACCGAATTGACTTATATCTCCTTCACCTTCTTTTGTTCTGCCTAATGAAATTTTTATGGCTTTACCGATAAATCTTTGTATGAACTTAAGCCGAATTGTAAGGAAAATATGGGTTCCAAAAAGCAAAACCAGCAGAGGTATTCCCCAAACCCAATCGCTTATTTGACTAAGTATATTTTCAAAAATTTCCATAAAGGTAGACCGTTATTTTTGAATTAATGAGGCAAAAGATAAACTTATTTTATCAAAAAGCGTAATGATTTTTAAATTAATGAAATTTTAAATAACGATAAGAGATCATTAAGATGATAACTCTTTGATGTCGATTAGCTTAATTCTTTATAAAAAATAAACAATCATTATTGTTCTAAATATTATTGGATTCAAAATGTTATCATCTAAAATTGAACTCAGGAACTTTAGTCAATATCGGTGGGGCATTTGGAATTGCAACTGATTATCCACAATCGGTGCAATTCAAAATTGGCAATCATACGATTTCCATATTTAATCTTCTGGGATTTCTCTTAACTTAAAAATTCCTTCCTGAAATTTGTAATTTTTACTTAATTATCCTTAAAAAAATACTATTATATTAAAAAAACGAAAAAATTCTGTCGAACGAGTGACTATTAAAATGGCACATTACTTGTTTTAATCAATCAAAGATAATCAAGTAAAGAGTGATAATATGAAAAAAATTCTGTTTGTTTTGTTTATTTCAATGCTTGCTTTTTGGAGCTGTTCTTCAGAATCGGACACAAGTTTAACGCTTAAAAACCTGGCTGCAGGCGCAATTTATCTGAATTTTAGAGGTGAGGTAACAACAGTTCCAGCGGGGCGCACAGTTGTCCTTACTGAATTACCTAAGGGTACTTATGCCTATGTATCAACGTATTCTGTACCTGCAGGTGCTACTAGTAATACGGCGGTTGGCGAATTGGATGGTGAAGTAACTATTAAGGCCGGAACAAAAGTTCTTATTCTTTATTCAAGTACTTTTACGGATGCAAAATATACTATTTACGCTACAAAAACGACAAATGATGACTTACAGGATGAGGATAATCCCTTATTCCCATAAGATTTATTAGAATTAAATTGCTCGCCTCCTTTCTGTTAGTGATGATAAGTGAAACCTCTGGACATATGTTCAGAGGTTTTTTTATTAACTAGTAAGTCTTAAATGTTAATTTATTACGAAAAAAGTTCTTTATTATAATCTTTATCATCGGTTATCTGTCCATCTTTAAAAAACAATTTTCTTATCACATTTCCTTTCTCATCATAAATTATCCAATCACCTTGTTTAATACCAGCCTGAAAATAACCGATTTCCCTAATTTTCCCGCTATCAAAATACCATGTCCACTTACCTTCAGATAAATTATTTTTGAAATTTCCACGGGACTCAAGGTGACCATTCGGATAATAGTAAGACCATTCGCCTTCATTTAAATTATCTTTTATCAAGCCAACCATTGCAACAGATCCTTTGACCAAGCTGATCTTAAATATACCATTCTTCTTGCCGTTTACAACCTCGTATTCCAGTATTCTCTTGCCAACCGTGTCTACAACTTTGCCTGAGAATAGTTTATCTTGTCCTTTAATGAAAAGGATCCCTTCCCGATCTTCAAACTTAATAGGATCATTATTATTTGTGCAGGCATAATTGAGAAGGAGATTTAGCAGGCAGAATAATCCAATGAAGAAATAAGATAAAATTAGTTTTTTAGAATAGACCCCTCCACTCATAAAACCCTCTTTGAAATTTAGATTTAGAACAAAATGACATCTTCTAGTTGGCAATGGATGTGCCATGAAAAAGATTCAAAATTGGGTTCAATTATTAGTATTTTATCTCAATTTGAGAAGTAATTGGAGAAAATAACTAATTAGAAACATTAGTTAGTTATGATATTGTATAGAAAGGAAATCCTGTTTGGGTCGAAATAAAAATTGAGATGTTTTTTTTGATTTGTGTTTAGATAACTACATGCTCTTTATACTCACCAAAAACAGCGCGCAAAGTATTACTGATTTCACCAACGCTTGCATAACTTTTTACTGCAGACAAAATATAAGGCATGAGGTTGTCAGTTCCTTTAGCTGCTTTTTCGAGATCATTTAAGCGCGATTTTACTTCGTCATTGGTTCGTTGTGCTTTTATTTTGTTCAAGAACTTGATCTGTTCATCCTGAACATTCATATTAATTTTAAGCAATTCCTTGTGGTTTTCTTCTTTTACCTGAAATTTATTCACACCAACAACAACTCTGTTCCCGGCTTCAAATTCTTTTTCAAATTTATAAGCGGCGTTTTGTATTTCAGTTTGAACATATCCGGCTTCTATTGCTGAAACCATTCCGCCGATCTCATCAATTTTTTTAATGTATTCCTGAGCTTCTTTTCCAATTTGATTGGTTAACTCTTCAACAAAATAAGAGCCTGCAAGCGGGTCTATGGTATTCGTAACGCCGCTTTCGTATCCAATAATTTGCTGAGTTCTAAGCGCAATTCTAACCGAATCTTCTGTAGGGAGTGATAGGGCTTCATCTCTTGAGTTTGTATGTAGACTTTGAGTGCCGCCTAAAACTGCCGCTAATGCTTGAATGGTAACTCGTACAATATTGTTATCAGCTTGCTGCGCGGTAAGAGTGGATCCGGCAGTTTGTGAATGAAATCTTAACATCATTGATCGTGGATCTTTAGCTTGAAATCTTTCTTTCATAATTCTAGCCCACAATCTTCGGGCTGCTCTGAATTTTGCTACTTCCTCAAAAAGATCATTGTGCGCATTAAAGAAAAACGAAATCCGTTTGGAAAAATCATCTAAGTCCAAACCTGATTTGAGAGCAGCTTCTACATAGGCAATTCCATTTGCTAATGTAAACCCAACTTCCTGTGCAGCGGTTGAACCAGCTTCACGAATGTGATAACCGGAAATGGAAATTGTATTCCATTTAGGAATTTCTTTAGAGCAATAGGAAAAAATATCATTGATTAGCCGCATTGATGGCTTAGGTGGATAAATATATGTACCTCTTGCGATATATTCTTTTAATATATCATTTTGAATCGTCCCGCTAAGTTTTTCTTTTGGAATATTTTGTTTCTCTGCAACAGCAATGTAGAGTGCAAGCAGAACAGCCGCCGGCGCATTTATTGTCATCGACGTTGAAACTTTATCCAAAGGAATCTTATCAAATAAAATTTCCATATCAGCCAGAGTATCAATTGCAACTCCAACTTTTCCAACTTCGCCGTAAGCTATTGGGTCGTCGCTATCATAGCCGATTTGAGTCGGTAAATCGAAAGCTACTGATAAACCCATTTGGCCTTGATCAAGTAAATATCTGTACCGTTCATTTGATTCCCTGGCAGTTCCAAATCCAGCATACTGACGCATCGTCCACAATCTGCCGCGGTACATTGTTGGCTGAATGCCCCGGGTGAACGGATATTGACCTGGTAATCCTATTTTTTGTTGATAGTTAGATTCGTCTGAGGTTTGCGGGCCATAAAGCGGTTCTATAGGAGTAAAGGATACAGTTGAAAATTCCTTCTGTCTTTCTGGATTTTTTTCTATTGATTTTTTATAAGAAGTATTTTTCCACTCATTTAATAGCTGATTTTTATCTTGTTCCAAAGTTCTTCCTTTCTCAAACTAAAGCTTTTCCTAAATATGCCTCAGAGACATGACGATCCAAATCTTCTCTGAAATCCGGATGAGCTATTTCAATTAAAGCTTTTGTACGCTGTCTGATATTTTTTCCGTAAAGATCTGCCACTCCATATTCAGTCACTACGTAATGAACATCACCGCGAGTTGTTGTTACTCCCGCGCCTTCAGTAAGATAAGGAACAATACGAGATATTTTACCATCCTTGGCTGTGGAGGGAAGCCCGATTATTGGTTTTCCATCTTTACTACGTGAAGCACCCCGAATGAAATCTAACTGCCCGCCAAAACCGCTATAAAATTTTGGTCCCATTGAATCAGCACAAATTTGACCAGTTAAATCAATCTGAAGTGCAGAATTAATGGCAACCATTTTTTCGTTTTTAGCAATTATAAATGGATCGTTAGTGTAATCTGAGGGATGAAATTCCATTAGAGGATTGTTATTAATAAAATCAAATAATTTTCTTGTTCCAAGAACAAATGAAGCAATTATTTTTCCGGGATGCAGAGTTTTCCTTTCATTTGTCAAAATTCCTTTTTCAACCAACTTAATAACACCATCAGAAAACATCTCTGTATGAATTCCAAGGTCCTGCTTATCATCAAGGTAGTGAAGAACAGCATCAGGTATATTTCCAATTCCCATCTGCAAAGTAGCGCCATCCTCAATTAACCCCGCGATATTTCTTCCAATATTTTCATAAACTTCTTTTTCATCATCAGCCAATCTGGAATAATCTGTTCTAAGTTCTATCAATGGTGCATCTACTTCAACGCAATAATCAATCTTATCAATATGAATGAAAGAATTTCCTAGAGTTCTCGGTTGCTGCGGATTTATTTGTGCAATAATGATTTTTGCACATTCAGTTGCCGGTTTTGTAATTTCTATACCGACACCAAAGCTGCAAAAACCATATTTATCGGGAGGAGAGACATTAATTAAAGCGACATCAATTGGTAAAATATTACGATAAAATAAGCTGGGTATTTCCGATAAAAATATTGGAGTGAAATCTGCTCTGCCTTCGTTTACAGCTTTTCTAACATTGCCCCCAATAAACAAAGCATTGTGTCTAAAGTGTCCCTCATATTCCTGGTCTGAATATGGCGAAATGCCTAATGTTAAGAGATGAATCATCTCAACATTTTGAAGTTCTTTGTATCTTTTAGTCAGCTCTACTAATAAAACTTCAGGACTTGCTGCACCGGGATGAACATAAACTCTTTGGTTCGATTTAACTACTGATACAGCTTTTTCGGCTGTCACCAATTTAGATTTATAATTTTCAATCCATTTCATAGAAATTCCGTATTAATTTATTTCTATTATGTAACTCAACTATAAGCATGAGATTTAACAAGATATTCAATATAAACAATGTTTATGCCACAGAATTAAACTTCCCTTAACAAAAATAGGAACTATTTTATAAGGGAAAAAGCTAATGAAAAATCTTGAACATCAAAATTGGTAAAGCGCAACAATATTTTTCTCATTTGTCAGAATTAAGCCTTGAATCTTAGTATAGTTCTGCATAATGCTTAAATAAAAATTGAGATGTGGGATTATGTTAATTTTTGCAAAGCAAAATGCTTTTATCTATATTTGTGCTCCAAAATATGAGTTTTTACTCAAGCCGGGGTGGCGGAATTGGTAGACGCACAGGACTTAAAATCCTGTGGGAATTACATTCCCGTGCCGGTTCGAGTCCGGCCCTCGGTACTGGTTAAAATTCCAATAATTAAATAGAAAAATCCAATGGATTTTTCTATTTGTATGAAACTTTAACCGGGGCTCTTAGCTCAGTTGGTTAGAGCGTCTGCTTGACGTGCAGAAGGTCAGAGGTTCGACTCCTCTAGAGCCCACGTTGTCGGAGTTTTCTCCGATTTTTTTTACGAAATTATGAATCAAAATATTAAAATAAAATTACCAGATAATTCAGTTAGAGAGTTTGAGAAAGGTGTTTCAGCTTTGCAAATTGCAGAGGCGATTTCTCATCGACTTGCAGAGGATGCATTAGCTGTTGAGGTCAATGGTACTGTTAAGGATATATCTTACCTAATTGAAGACGATTCATCAGTAAAGTTTTTAACTTTTGATGATGATAAAGGTAAAGAAGTTTATTGGCATTCAACTTCACATTTGATGGCTCATGCAATCCAAGAGATTTATCCGGAAGCAAAATTCGGGGTTGGACCCGCGATTGAAGCAGGCTTTTACTATGATATAGACATTAATTCGCAGCTGTCTGAGGAAGATCTGAAGGTAGTCGAAAAAAAGATGGCTCAGCTTGCACAATCTGATTCCTCATTTGTTAGAGAAGATTTGACAAAAAATGAGGCAATAGAATTCTTTAAGCAAAAGGGTGATAACTATAAATTAGAAATTCTTTCTGAAATTGATGAGAACTCACAAGGTATCAGCATTTACAAAGAAGGATCATTCACTGATCTATGTCGCGGCCCGCATCTCCCATCAGCCGGCAAGATTAAATATTTTAAGCTTTTAAACATATCTGGTTCATATTGGCGAGGCGATGAGAAGAACAAGCAGTTGCAAAGAATATACGGCATCTCTTTTCCTAAAAAGAAAATGCTCGATGACTATCTCATTTTTTTGGAAGAAGCTAAAAAGAGAGATCATCGAAAACTTGGCAAACAACTAGATCTTTACAGTATACATGAAGAAGCCGGAGCAGGACTAATTTACTGGCATCCGAAGGGAGCAAGGATCAGATTGGAGATTGAGAACTTCTGGAGAGAAGCTCATCTTAAGAGTGGTTACGAGGTTCTTTATTCTCCTCATATGGGGAAAAGCTGGCTTTGGGAAACAAGTGGTCATCTCGATTTTTACAAGGAAAGCATGTATGCCGAAATGAAAGTTGATGATCAAAATTACTATATCAAACCGATGAATTGTCCTTTTCACATAATGATTTACGGGTCTCATTTAAGATCTTATCGAGATCTACCGCTTCGATGGGCTGAGTTAGGAACAGTTTATCGTTATGAAAAAAGCGGGGTTCTTCATGGGCTTCTTCGTGTGAGAGGTTTTACTCAAGATGATGCACATATTTTTTGCAGCCACGCTCAAATTGAAGCTGAAATTATTGAGGTTATGCGGTTCGCCAAAATGATGTGGAATTCATTCGGTTTCGAGAAATTAAAATACTATCTAGCAACAAAGCCGGAAAAAGCCGTCGGGTCAGATGAACTTTGGACAAAGGCAATTGATTCACTTAAGTCAGCATTAGAAAAAGAGAATCTCGATTATGAACTTGATGAAGGCGGCGGGGCATTTTATGGTCCTAAAATAGATATAAAAATTAAAGATGCGCTCGGTCGCGAATGGCAGATGAGTACTATACAATTTGATTTCAATCTCCCAGACAGATTTGATATGAAATATATCGGGGAAGATGGAAAAGAACATCGCCCTTTCATGGTTCACAGAGCTTTGCTAGGTTCAATTGAAAGATTTTTTGGTTTGTTGATTGAACATTATGGCGGCGATTTTCCTCTTTGGCTTGCTCCGGTTCAAGTTGCAATTATTCCGGTTTCTCAAAACTTTTTAGGGTATGCTCAAAAAATTCACGAAGAATTGAAGCAGAATGACATAAGAACGGTGTTTGATGAACGAAATGAAAAAATAGGTTACAAGATCCGGGATTGGGAAACTCAAAAAGTCCCATACATGCTTATAATAGGTGAAAAGGAAGAAAGTGCCCAAAATATATCCGTGAGAAAACATAAATCTGGAGATCAGGGTTCTTTGGCTTTAAGCGAATTTATAAGTAAAATATCAGACGAAATTAATAATAAAATTTACACAATCAATTAAGGAGACCATCAATCGCTCAAAAAGATGAAGCTAGAGTAAATGAGGAAATCAAATCATTACGAGTTAGAGTAATTGATTTAGACGGTACTCAGCTAGGAATTTTTGGTATTAGAGATGCTATAAAAAAAGCTCAGGAAAGAGGACAAGATTTAGTGGAGATTGCCCCGCAAGCTCAGCCGCCTGTTTGTAAAATTATTGACTTCGGTAAGTTCAGGTACGAGCAGCAAAAGAAGGAAAAGATTCAAAGAAAGCATCAGCAGGTTACAATTTTAAAAGAGATAAGGCTCCATCCTAATACGGATACTCATGATTTTGATTTTAAAGTCAGGCACGCAATAAATTTTTTAGAAGAAGGTAATAAAGTCAAAGTTGCGGTTATCTTTAAAGGTAGAGAAATGGCTTACATTGAACAGGGAGAAGAATTGATGAAGCAATTCATTGAAAAAACTGCTGAGGTATCGAAAGTTGAAGCTCCGATGAAGATGGAAGGAAGAAATCTTCTCGTTATTCTTGCTCCGCAAAAATCAAAAGGAAAAAAAATTAGTTAAACTAAATTAATGGATTAAAACATGCCTAAAATGAAAAGCAACAGAGGCGCAAAAAAATCTTTTAAGGAAACCGCTTCTGGAAAATTCAAGAGAAAAAGTGCTTATAAAAGTCATATTTTGACATCTAAAAGTACAAAGAGAAAAAGAAAACTGAGACGCACAACAGAGGTGTCGAAATCTGAGCACAAACGTGTAAAAATTATGCTTCAATAATAAAAAAGGAAAAACAGAATGCCTCGTTCAAAAAATAAGGTAGCAGCACACCGCAGAAGAAAAAGAATCCTTGACCAAGCAAAAGGATATTGGGGAAGGCGCAGCAAAGTTTATACGGTTGCTAAAAACCATGTTGAAAAAGGAATGCTCCATTCTTTTAGAGATAGAAAACTGAAGAAGAGAGTTTTCCGAAAACTATGGATAACACGTATAAATGCTGCAGCAAGAGTTAATGGAACTACCTATTCCAGATTAATTCATGCTCTTGACGCAAAAGGAATTTTAATTAACAGGAAGATTCTTGCGAATCTTGCTGTTGAAAATCCGGCTACTTTCACCGAGTTAGTTAATTTTTCAATAAATTAATTTAATGCCCTCTGTAATTAATCACAGAGGGTATTATTTTAAATTTCCATTTTACCGCTATGCTTGTAAATAAAATTAACTCCGTTCTAGAAAATTTTAAGAAAGATACATCTGAGACTATAGATATTAAGATTCTAGAAGAGATTCGGATAAAATATCTTGGTAAAAATGGAAGTGTCACAAATCTTTTTGAAGAACTGAAATCAGTTACGAAGGAAGAGAAACCATTAATAGGCAAATCTCTTAATTCTCTTAGGGATCAAATCACTTCAAGAATTTCCGAACTTAAAGAAAATCTAACTTCACAATTTGAAAAGGAAAAATCTCACATTGATCTTTCACTTCCGGGAAGGTTTAAGCAGATCGGGAGCAATCATCTTCTTACACAGACGCTGAATGAAATTAAATCTATTTTCAAAAGTTTGGGTTTCTCATCTATTGAAGGACCCGAATTAGAATCTGATTATTATAATTTTGAAGCTTTAAATTTTCCTAAAGATCATCCTGCAAGAGATATGCAGGATACTTTTTTCATCAGCAAAGATTTTCTGCTTAGAACTCATACTACCCCAGTTCAAATTCGAATAATGGAAAAACATCAGCCGCCTGTTCGTGCAATAATGCCTGGCAGAGTTTATCGCAACGAAGCTGTAAGCTCCCGAAGTTACTGTATGTTTCATCAGGTTGATGGAATTTATGTTGATACCGATGTAACATTTGCAGAACTAAAAGGAACTCTAGTTGCATTTGCCAAGCAGTTTTATATGGAGGATCTTAAATATCGTTTTCGTCCTAGCTTTTTTCCTTTCACGGAACCAAGTGCGGAGATGGATATAACTTGTTATCTATGTCACGGAAAAGGATGCAAAGTATGCAAATACACTGGTTGGCTGGAAATACTGGGCTGCGGAATGGTTGATCCAAATGTTTTCAAAAAGGTTGGTTATGATCCGGAAAAATACTCAGGCTATGCTTTTGGAATGGGAATCGAGCGAACGGCGATGTTAAAGTATGGCATTACAGATATCAGAATCTTCTTTGAGAATGATTTCAGATTTCTCAAACAATTTTAGTTTGGAGACTTTTAATTGAAAGTACTTTTAAGCTGGTTAAAAAAATATGTTGACCTTGAGGGAATTTCTGCAGAAGATATTTCCTCAAAGCTTACCATGGCCGGGCTTGAGGTGGAAGATGTTTATTCCGAAGCAGAAGTTTACAAAGGCTTTATAGTTGGACTAGTAAAAACAAAACAAAAACATCCGAATGCTGATAAGCTATCGCTTTGCACTGTATCGGATGGCGAGAAAGATTATCAAGTAATCTGCGGTGCTCCCAACGTTGCAGAAAATCAAAAAATAGTTTTTGCGCCCATCGGCACTATAATTCCCAAAGGACAATTCAAAATTGAAAAGGCAAAGATTCGCGGTGTTGAATCATTTGGAATGATTTGCTCAGAAGCTGAACTTGAATTCAGTGAGAATCATGAAGGGATAATTGTTCTTCACACTGATACGAAAGTTGGTGTCTCAATTACGGAAGCTTTGAATTTAAATGATGTTGTTTTTGAAATTGGAATCACTCCAAATCGTCCTGATGCACTTTCGCACATTGGAGTTGCAAGAGAATTAGCTGCACTCTACAACAAATCACTTCGTATTCCTGAAATAAAGTTAAAAGAAATAAATAAATCTATCGAAGAATTTGCATCGATTAAAATTGAAGATGAAATAAATTGTCCGCGATACTCATCTTTAGTAATTAGAAATGTCGAGATTAAAGATTCCCCTCAATGGTTAAAAGATAGCCTGACAAAGGTTGGCTTGCGGCCAATCAACAATGTTGTCGATATAACGAATTATATCATGTATGAGACAGGGCAGCCGCTTCACGCCTTCGATCTTGATCTTCTAGCAGGGAATAAAATAATTGTAAAAAGTACCGTAAAGGAATCTGTTTTCACATCACTTGACTCGAAGCAGAGAAATCTACCTATTGGAACATTAATGATTTGTGATGCTGAAAAACCGGTGGCAATTGCCGGAGTTATGGGCGGGGAGAATTCTGAAATAAATCTCAAAACGAAAAATCTTTTAATTGAGAGCGCTTACTTTTATCCCTCTAGCATAAGAAGAACTTCACGTGCATTAGGATTATCGACTGATGCTTCTTACCGCTTTGAGCGAGGAAATGATCCGAATAAAACCCTTCATTCTGCTCAACGCGCTGCTCAATTAATTTCCGAAATTTGTAATGGTGAAATTGCTAGCGGGCATCTTGATGTTTATCCTAAAAAAATATTACCTCTAGAAATTGAATTAAGAATTAATACTGTTGAAAGAATCTTAGGTTATAAAATTGATAATCAAAGAATTATAGAAATACTAACAAGTCTTGGAATAAATCCCACAGAACAAAATACTGAACGAATAAAAGTCGAAGTTCCTACATTTAGACCTGATATCGAAAGGGAAATAGATCTCATAGAAGAAATTGCCCGAATACACGGATATGATAATATTCCGACGATTTCTAAAATTGCGGTAACTCTTTATGAACGAATTGATGAATCAGAGTTTGCCGACCAGATTAGAAATATTGCGAACTCACTAGGATTTTTTGAAATGATCAATAATCCTTTAATCAGCAAAAAGTTAGCATCCTTTTGCGAAAACCCGATTCAAATTCTCAATCCGCAAAATATTGATATGGAATATCTGAGAAATTCACTTTTGCCAAGTGCATTATCGGTTATTTCAAGAAACATAAATTCTGGTGAGAAAAATCTTTGCCTGTTTGAAATTGGAAATATTTTTTATAAAAATAACGCTGCCGAAATAAATTCCTTTACAGATTTTACCGAATCTCAAAAATTGATTTTTCTGGTCACTGGCAAAGCAAATAACAAAGAATGGTACTCAAATGAGAGAAATTTTGACTTTTTTGATCTAAAAGGTGTAATTAGCAGCTTTTTAAGCAAAATTTCACTTGACAATTTTTTAAATGATTCCTATTATCACAGTGGGAATAATTTATTTGAATTCCTTCTTACTAAAAGTTTTATGAATAAGGTCTTAGGCGAAGGAGGTAAAGTAAATAAAGAAGTTCTTGTTGAGTTCGGAATTGATCAAGATGTTTTTGTTTTTGAATTTGATGTAGAGTCTTTAAACAAAATTGAAAGAATTAGCAAAAAATTTGTTGAACCCGGAAAATTTCCAAAAATAATTAGAGATTTTGCATTCATTTTTGAAAAAACGATTTTAGCTGATGAAGTCATGGCACATATAAAGAATCAAAGTTCGTCATTGCTTAAAGATGTAAAGCTATTTGACATCTATGAAGGTGAGTCAATTGGAAAAAACAAAAAAAGCTTGGCTTTTTCACTAGAATTCAGTTCTGATGAAAGAACTTTGACAGAAACTGAAGTTGAAAAAGATTTTACGAAATTAATTAAATCAGTTTCACAAAAGTTTAATGCAACTTTAAGAGGATAATACTTGAACGAACTATCAAAATATGAAAGTATAATTAACGACCTCACTTTGATAGAAACTCAAGCTGAAGTTCTCAAAAACAAAGCAAGAGATATTGAGCATCGAAATGCCAAGGTTGAAAGAAGTATTGAGCAGTTCAAGGCAGAGAATGCTGCACTTAGCCAAAAGGTTACAAAACTGGAGGGGGAAATAGATAGGTTGATAGGTAAAACAGAATTGAATATTTTTAATTCACTAACTTCAAAGGAGAAAGAAGCGCTAAAATCGAAAATTGAAAGTTTAATTAATAAAATTGATTATCACCTTAGTTCTTAAAAATTATTGATCGTTTGATGGAATAGACATAAATGTCCGAAAAAAAGAAGCTTAAAATAAAAATATTTGATAAAGAATATTCTTTATTGGTTGAAAATGAAGAAATAGCAAAAGAGCTTGCTATTTACGTTAACAAAGTAATGGAAGAGACGAAGGAAGAACTTCCGGATCAGCCCGCGCAAACAATAGCTATTATTGCGTGCCTAAACATAGCATACGATTTTTTTCTTGAGAAGAATAAAAACAGAGAATTCTTAATTCAAGCATCCGATAAAATCAAAAAGCTAAAGCTTCTTTTGAACGAACCTCAAATGTCCAATCTATCTTAATAAGTTAAACGGCCGCCCTGTCAGTTCTACAAAAAGAAAAACTAACTTTCTTCAATAGGGATTTTGACTTTCGGCGTCTATTACAGGCCTCACCTTGAGCAATCGGGTATCCAATTTATTTTGGAACAGAGGAAGCAAAAACCGTTCGGGCGATTTCCCACACTGATTACTTTGGGTTTTTCCCATTAGTCAGGAGCTGGCAGGCGGTTTATATTTTATTACCGTAATGGAGGATATATGGATGTTGCAAATATTAGTCTTGCAGTGCTTATACCAGCGGTAATTTTTCTCATCGTTTTATTTTTTTTCCTAGGCTGGCTGTTAAACACGAAAATTGGTAAAAAAAGTTTGCAGACCGCTGAAGAAAAGGCTAAACAAATAATTAACGATGCTCAAAAGGAATCTCAAAACTTAAAGCGAGAAAAATTACTAGAAGTAAAAGATGAATGGTACAAAAAGAAGCTTGATTTCGATAATGATCTGAACCAGAAAAAACAGAAATATGCTAGCATTGAGAAACAGTTATTTACGCGCGAAGAGAACATCGAAAAAAAGTTTGACCTTGTAATTAAAAAAGAAAAAGAAAACAAACAGCTTGAAAGAGAATTACAAACCCTAAAAAAAGACCTTGATACCAAAGTTTTAGAAATACAAAAGCTTGAAGCGGAACAAAACGATAAGCTTGAAAAAATTTCCGGATTGTCAAAAGAAGAAGCAAAAAAAATGCTTATGGAAAATCTAATTGACAATGCCAAAACCGAGAGTGCAAGGTTAATTAAAGATCTGCACGATAAAGCTAAAATCGATGCAAAAAAAGATGCTCAAAAAATAATAGTACAAGCTATTCAAAGAACCGCCGCAGATTATGCAGTTGAAACTACGGTTTCAGTTGTACAAATACAGAGTGATGAAATGAAGGGACGCATCATTGGGAAAGAAGGACGAAATATTCGTTCTTTCGAAGCAGTTACCGGCGT
>JBGSOQ010000363.1:0-31985 GCA_041739035.1 Ignavibacteriaceae bacterium
AATTCAGTTTTAACAAGTAATTATTATATATCGGATGTAACTGCAAAATTAAAAGAAGGACCATTCGAAATATTAGTTTCTAATCAAGATGATTTTCTGATCAAAAAATCCTTTAAATCAGTTGTTCGTTGGTTTGATAAACCGAAGTCATTAATAGATCATGAATCGGCAATAAGACATTTGCGTTTTATTGTTGGAGAGGATTCCATTAGAAAGTTGTTAAAAAGTAGTGATGACTACGACAGAACACTCCATCAATTCTGGAGAAAGTTTGATCCTTCTCCTGCAACTGAATTTAACGAACTAATGGCTGAGTACTACAATAGAATTGACTTTTGTCTGGAGAATTTTTCAACTATAACCGGGCTTAAAGGAACAGAAACAGATAGGGCTAAAATCTATATTCTGAATGGAAAACCGGATAGCATTGAGCGCAGTTCTAATAACAAGGGTAAAATTTCTGAGACCTGGAGATATACAAAATCTCAAATAATATTTGTTTTTGTGGATGAAAAGGGAACAGGCGAATTTGTGTTGAAGAGCTCTCAATGAATACCTTCATATTTACATGCGGAGATATAAACGGGATTGGACCCGAAATAGCCATAAAAACTTTTAACAAAATCGTAAAAAAGTCGAAAGATAAATTTCTCTTCATCTGTCCGGGAAATATTTTCAGTAGCGAAATAAAGAAGATCAAGCCGCTATTCAAATTTGAAATTATTAATTCAATAAATTATAAATTCGAATTTCCTGTATCTGTCATCAATTTTGGAGATTTCAAGCATAAGCTCGGACTGCCTACAAGTCATTCAGGACAAGCGGCATTTAAAGGGATAGAAATCGCTTTTGATATAATCGGTAACTCATTTAATAAAGCTATAATAACTGCACCCATATCAAAAACTGCTTTGGCACTTGCTAAAATCGATTACCCTGGTCATACTGAAATGTTAGCGGGCTGGTGTGGAGTTAAGAATTACGCTATGATGTTCCTTTCTAAATCAATGAGAGCTGCATTGTTAACAATTCATCAGCCGATTAAAAAAATACCGAGACTTTTGACAAAAGATTTATTAGAAAATAAATTAGATGTTATACTAAATTCACTAAAGTACGATTTAGGCATTAAGACTCCAAAGATTGCTCTATTAGGATTAAATCCACACGCAGGTGAAAACGGATTAATCGGCGATGAGGAAAGAAAGATAATAGTCCCATTCATCAAAAATTCTTCAAAACGAAAATACTTATTTGGTCCATACCCTTCGGACGCATTTTTCGGAATGAAAATGTATTCAGATTTCGATATGGTTCTTGGAATGTATCATGATCAAATTCTTAATCCATTTAAACTTCTGAATTTCAATAGAGGAGTGAACTTTACTGCCGGTCTTCCGATTGTTCGAACATCTCCGGATCATGGAACCGCATATGATATTGCCGGTAAAGGTATTGCTGATGAATCCAGCATGGTCGAAGCATATTTTTATGCAAAAGCAATTTTAAGCAATAGAAATTCTAATGGTTAAACTTCCACTAAGCAAGAATTATAATAATGTTGCAAATATTTATAATCATATCATGCGAAAAGTACACTATGATTATTGGGCTGATTATATCTATTCTATTTCAAGTTATCATATTGGATCTAAACCGCGAGTATTGGAATTAGCTTCAGGTAATTGCCAATTGGCTTATTTTCTCTCGGCTTATTACCCAAATTATTTTGCAACAGATCTATCAGACATAATGCTTAAGTTCGGAAAGGAAAGAGATATTAAAAAGGTTTGCTGCGATATGAGAACGATACCATTTAAAACAAAATTTGATTTGATTGTCTCTGCGTTTGACAGTTTAAACTATTTGATAACAAAAAAGGATGTTGCGGCATTATTTAATGAGGTTAATCGATTGTTAAGTAAAAAAGGGTTGTTCACTTTTGATGTTAGCCTTGAAAAAAATAGTTATAGACATATAAAAGAACCAATTAGAAAAGGAATATATAAAGGCATAAAGTACACACAAGAAACTGATTATGACTCTAATAAAAAGATACATCGAAACAAGTTTTTTATAACATATCAGAACGGGAAAATAACTAAGGAAGTGCATCTGCAAAAAATTTATTCATTCGAAACTTATTTTGATGTGATTGAATCGGCAGGTTTAATTGTTAGGGAATGTTTTGAGGCATTTACATTCAAAGATGCAAACGCAAATTCACCACGCGCACAATTCATAGTAATGAAAAAATAGTTATGCTTTCTCTAAGTAATATTGATTTTGACTATCCAGGGCAGCAAGTTTTTAGCGACCTGAATCTTTCTGTCGAAAAAGGCGAATTTGTCTTTTTAATTGGGAAAAGCGGTTCAGGAAAAAGTACTTTACTGCAGATGATATATTTTAATCTTTTACCATTCTCCGGCGAAATTCAGTTCGATAGATTTAATTCTAAAACAATCAAGACGAAAGAACTGCCTATACTCAGGAGAAAGCTCGGAATTATTTTTCAAGACTTTAAGCTGTTGAATGACAGGAACATTTATGATAATCTCTCATTTATACTTGAGTCAATAAATACACCACGAAAAGAAATAAAAACAAAAGTAGCATCAGCTCTAACCGATGTGGGTTTGCTCCATCGCAGATTCAGCTATCCGAAAGAACTTTCAGGCGGTGAAAAACAAAGGATAGCAATAGCAAGAAGCATTGTAAATGAACCTGCATTAATACTCGCAGATGAGCCGACAGGAAATTTAGATCCGACAACCTCAAATGAAATAGTTGAGTTGCTTTTTAAAATAAATTCTAGGGGAACAGCAGTAATTTTTGCAACGCATAATTATGAAATTGTAAAAAAATATAGGCAGAAAATTATAAAATTAGAAAATAAGAAGGCAATAAAAGCAGTGTTAAAACAAAAAGCGTAAGCTTACTCTAGCTTTGCTTCAATCGATATCAGAATACCGGCAGTAACATCCTCAATAGGCCCCAAACCATCTACAGTAACTAAATTACCTCTTCTGTCATAATAATCTAACACAGGTTGGGTCGTAGTTTTAAAAACCTCCAATCTGTTCCTAATAACCTCTTCTTTATCATCATTGCGTAAATAAAAACTTCCTGGCGAATTACAGAATGGACATTTTTCTTTATCCTCAATCTCACTTAAAGTGAAGATATTCTGACATACTTTACAAGCTCGTCTATTAGTTAGTCTCCTAATTATTTCCTCATTATTAGCAGTTAAGTTAACATAAAAAATATTTTCGAGCCTAAGTTCATTAAACAGGTTTTCAAGTTCTTTTGCCTGCGGCAGCGTTCGCGGAAAACCATCGAGAATAAAACCATTTTTGCAGCGGGATTGGTTTAAAGTATCATTAATAATTCCTATCATAATATCATCCGGAACTAATTCGCCTCGGCTCATTACTTCATGAGCTTTTATTCCTAGGGGAGTCTTCTCCTTAACTGCATCACGCAAGATATCGCCTGTAGAAATGTGAGGAATGTTTAACCTTGAAGCTAATATTTTTGCCTGAGTTCCTTTACCGACTCCGGGAGCACCGAACAAAATAAGACGCATAATTTTTCCGCTAATTCAATTGCTCAAAAATATTGGAATTATAGTTCTATATCAAGAAAGACCAAGAAGTTCTGCCTTAGTAGGGTTTGAATCTTTAATTCTTTTTTGTTTAAAAAATGTTTGAATTAAAGCGCCGCACTCATCAGCCATTAAGCCTGAAAATACTTTAGCTTTATGATTAACTTTTCCTTCCTGAGCTATGTTGTAAAGTGAACCGCAAGCGCCAAATTTAGGGTCGAAAACACCAAAATATATTTTATTTACTCTAGCGGCTAAGATCGCTCCGGTGCACATAATACATGGTTCAACTGTAACATAAATTTCGCAGCCGGTTAATCTCCAATCTTCAAGGTGATTTTCAGCTGCTGTTATTGAAATTATTTCAGCATGCGCTGTTGAATCCTTTAATCTTTCAACCTGATTGTAACCTCTGCCGATGATTTTATTTTTATGAACAACTACAGCCCCAATTGGAACCTCATTTATTTCAAAGGCTTTTTCAGCTTCTTTCAAAGCTGCGGACATAAAACGATATTTATCCTCATCAAATTTCATAACTCATAAAAAAATCAAAAATCATTTTGAATTTTTTCTTGTACGCCCAGAAGGATTCTCCGCCAGAGGCGGATCAGCCTTCGGCTGAGAACCAGAGATCACTGATTGATCATCACAAACATTCAAAAATTTTGTACGCCCAGAAGGATTCGAACCCTCAACCCTCAGATCCGAAGTCTGATGCTCTATCCAGTTGAGCTATGGGCGCATAAAATAAACATTACATTCAAATTCTCTGATCATACCTTGATATCAGAAGTTCACCGATTTATGTGAAATCTATCCAGCTTGTCCGCCGAAATCACAGAGTGATGAAAGCGGATTGAGCTATGGGCGCATGTGCAAATTTACGATTAAGATATCAAATTTGATAATTGTTGAGCAAAAATGTTCTAGAGGTTTGTATCATAATTCAGACTTCGAGCGTCGCTCGTATTAATTCTTAATCTTGATTTAAAGTTAAAATTACGTGATATTCAACCTGAAAATAAAACTAATATTTGCTCTTGCTGAAAGAATAAGCTGCAAATTATAATAATTTTTTTTAAGGCACATGATGAAGGAAATACGCGAAAAAGTTAATCACATTGATGAACAAATTCTTAAGCTGCTCTCTGAACGCAGAAACTTAAGTTTGCAAATTGTAAAGTTTAAAAATGAGGAGAAAGCCTCAATCAGAAATCTTGACAGAGAAAAGGAATTATTAACTCATCTAATTGAAATTGGAAGAGAAGCTGGACTTGATACGCATTATGTTTCAAAAATATTTCAAGAGATTATAAGTGATTCAGTCAAGCTCCAAAATCAATTCGTGTTGAATATGGAGAATAAAAATAGTCCAACCAAAATACTCACCGTTGCAATACAAGGTATTGAAGGATCATACAGCTATCTGGCATCCAAACAGTTTTTTGGTTCTGATAAAGAAATTGTATTCAGAAAGATGAAAAGTTTTGAGGAAGTTGTAGAATCAGTCGAGGATTCATCTTCAGATTATGCCGTGCTCCCAATAGAAAACACAACTTCCGGAAGTATAAATGAAGTTTATGATGTACTTACAAGCAGCAACTTAAATATCATTGGCGAAGAAATTTTGCAGGTTAAACATTGTCTTTTGGGATTAGAAGACATTCCGCTCAATAATATTAAAAGAATTTATGCTCACTTTCAGGCAGCAAGGCAATGCAGTAAGTTTCTTAAAACACTTCCTCAAGCCGAAATAGAAATTTTTGAGGATACCGCAAAATCGGTGCAAAAAATAAAGGAGTTGGGAAAAAAAGAGTATGCGGCAATCGCTGGTAAAGAGACTGCTGACATATTCGATGTTACTGTTTTGCGGGAAGATATTTCTAATCAATCGAGTAATTTTACTAGATTTTTAGTTTGTTCAAACGAACCAATAAAAGTTGATGAAAGAATTCCTGCTAAAACTTCTCTTATTTTGGCAACTGCTCACAAAGCAGGCTCATTAGTTCAGGCGCTGTCTATTTTTAAAGATTTTGATGTCAATATGACAAAACTTGAATCGCGACCTATTCTTGGAAATCCTTGGGAAGAAATGTTTTATTTGGATTTCCAAGGAAATATTCAAACTCAAAAAGTAAAAGAATTGCTCGATGAAGTCGGAAAGCATACTCGCTATTTAAAGGTTTTAGGTTGTTATCCTTCAAAAGATTTTGAAAAAGCTAAAGTGGATAACATTCATCCCATCATTGAATCTGTTGAAGAAAAGGCAGATGTTGCTGACCTGATTACTGAAAAAAAAGCGATACCTAAAGTTTCATATAAGCTTGCTAGCAGAGATTATAAGCAAGATAATACCATTATCTCAGTTAAAGATGTGAAGATTGGCAGTGGTAATTTTATAATTATTGCTGGTCCGTGTTCTGTGGAATCATTCGAACAGATAAATCAATGTGCAAGAGAGGTTAAGGAGAATTTTGCTCACATTTTGCGGGGCGGCTGTTTCAAGCCACGTACTTCACCTTACGCCTTCCAGGGATTAGGATATGATGGATTAGATTTTCTTGAGTCTGCAGGCAAAACGTATGATCTACCAGTAATTACTGAAGTGTTATCTATCGATCAGATTGAAAAGGTAGCTGAGAAAGCAGATATTCTTCAAATAGGTGCAAGAAATATGCAGAATTTCTCTTTACTTTCTGCAGTTGGAAAATCATTTCGACCTGTAATGTTGAAACGCGGTTTGATGGCATCAATCGAAGAATTATTAAATGCTGCAGAATACATTCTTGCTCGCGGAAATAGGCAAGTAATGTTGTGCGAAAGGGGAATAAGAACTTTCGAAACAGCAACTAGAAATACGTTGGATTTAAGTGCAATTCCCGTTTTGAAGGAGTTAACGCATCTTCCATTAATTGTTGATCCCTCACATGCAATTGGGCAGCGAGATAAAGTGCTTCCGTTAGCTAAAGCAGCAAAAGCAGTTGGTGCAGATGGACTGATGATTGAAATTCATCCAAATCCAGATAAAGCGTTAAGCGATGGTGTTCAATCACTTAGATTCGACCAATTCAGAAATCTGGTTTCTGAATTAGATAAAATGAATTGAACTCAATGAACATGCGAAAATATTCAATAGCTATAATTGGATTAGGATTAATTGGCGGCTCGCTTGCCAAAGCACTAAAACATGCTGATCCAAAGACAAACATAGCAGCATTTGATTATCCGGAAATCTTAGAGAAAGCACTTTCCGAAAAAAGTATTGATATAAAACTTTCATCAATCACAAATTCCCTCGAATATAATTTTATCTTTTTATGTTTACCAATTGATGAAAGCATAAAATATTTTAAAGAATTATCGCCAGCACTTAAAAAACATCAAATCATCTCGGACATGTGCAGCGTAAAAGGAATTTTTTCCGATATTTGGAATCAAATTAAAAGTGAAGGAACTTACATTGGAGCACATCCAATGGCGGGAAAAGAGAAGGGCGGATATGAAAATTCTGATGGTC
The DNA here is from genome assembly GCA_041739035.1 of Ignavibacteriaceae bacterium. GTDB lineage: Bacteria > Bacteroidota > Ignavibacteria > Ignavibacteriales > Ignavibacteriaceae > XYD12-FULL-36-8. The sequence goes on from JBGSOQ010000363.1 coordinate 7,128, forward strand.
TGCTCTTTGAAAATTCAGTTTACATTATTTCTGAGAGTAGTAAGAAATATAATTCGCTTGAAGATTATATTGAATTGATAAAAAAAATTGGGGCACGCATCACATTTCTTGATCCTTATCTTCACGATGAGATTGTTGCCAAGGTCTCTCATCTGCCACAATTGCTGTCTGTATTAATTGTGAATCAGGCAGCATCAACAAAAAATGGTGTACAGTTTTTAGACTTTGCCGCTGGCGGATTCCGCGATATGACTCGAATAGCTTCAAGCGACTTTAAAATTTGGGAATCTATTTTGAAACGGAACAAAAAAGGAATTTTGGATTCACTGGAATCATTTCAAACAGACTTAAGCAATTTAAAATCTCTAATTTCTGAAGAGAAATCAGCTTCAGTTGGAAATCTGTTTGAGAAGGCGAGAAAGTTAAGAGACGAGACACCAATCAACAATAAAGGATTTCTTGATCCATTATTTGATATAAATGTTTTCATTAAAGATGAACCGGGAATGATAAGTAAAATATCAACCGTCTTATTTGAAAATCAAATTAACATTAAAGACATTGAACTCTTAAAAATAAGAGAGGGGACAGGGGGCAACTTTAAATTGTACTTTGAAAGTAAAGCCGAAGCAGAAAGGGCTAAGACAATATTGGAGAGTATTGGATTTAAAACGAATTAGATTAGCAACTTAATAGTTTGAATTTTAGAACCCTTGCTTACCTGAAGGGATTTTTCCAGAGAAATTTCGCTTCTGATAATTACTAACCATTATCTTTAATTTTTTGTTCACTTGGAGGAATTCTTCCGAAGGAATGGCTTTGCCAGAACCCCAAACCTTGCAATCGAGTTATATGCTTGTACACCCGTAGGGATTCGAACCCCAAACCTTCTGATCCGTAGTCAGATGCTCTATCCAATTGAGCTACGGGTGCAAGGAAAATTTCAAATGCAAACTTAAGATAATTACTTTGGCTAAGCAATCGAGAATATAAAGATTAATATGTTCAGTTAAGATTAAATAAACCTAAAAGCCTTTCAGCTTTTGCAGCTATTTGTTCTGATTCTGTCTTTAAGTCAAGTACAAATTTATTATCATCATATTTTCCTCTCACATTCTCAAAATCTTTATTCTGGGTTGCCTCATCTCCATCTATTCCAAATCCAATTTTGCTTGCTTGATCAAATTCCTTTTCTGCATCCTTTAATATCATATTATTAAGCTTAATGCCATTATCTCGCCAATCTCTGATGATTTGGGATAGAAGTTCCTCGTTTAATTTGCTGATTTTAGTGTTAAATCTTTTCTCGATAAGATTTGCACACCATGCCCATGATGATTCAGAATATTTCTTATCTAGGTTTTTCAGCTCTGTACTAAGTTCATCAAGAGAATTAATTTTATTTTTAGCAATTGAATTCAATAAGAATTCATAATCAATTTTAGTCATTAACATTCCTGCTGCATCAACCCATTTTTCACTGTAAAGCGAATCATCATAGTTTAAAGAAGCAGCTATCTTTTTAGAATCATTTTCATCTTTTAATTTATCTAAACGTTTTATTAGTTCCTGTCCTATGAAAATCTTAACAGCTATTTCATAATATTTGATGCAAGTTTTCAACAATAATCGCTTTATATGTAAGCCCTTGTAAGTAACGTATTCTTGTTCCCTGTTTGCATTCTCTAAAAGTTCCCTCATTCTGTTCGATCCCTCAAGAATTTTGCTGATGATATGAGGGTTAAGCATATCAAAATGAAGAATATCAAATTTTTCAAGATCTTTCCTCCTATCACGCGCAGGCCATTTTTGGCTGTCACGCCGTGTTCCAACTGTAAACAGATTCATTGCGGGTGTTAAAAGACTTTTTCCATCTTCTTCGTTGATGTAGGAAAACGGAAATTCGCTCGCGTCAAAATTTGTGTAATGTTTTCCGATAACAACTGAAAAAGCACCCACTCTTGAAGGCCAAAGCATGTATGAAAAAGAACCTGTTTTAGCCCCTCTTTCCAAAATACCTTGATGCAGCGGACCAAGCTTATACATATGATTGCTTTGGTTTGTACCGCTGCCCGCATTAAAAAAAGAAAACATCGCAGCTATCAGAAGGGAAGACTTATGATGTGTTACCGTGTAAGGTCCGGCAAAAATACTTACCGCTTCCCCGTGAAATCCTTCGCTATTGGAAAAAAAAGCGCAATTTTCGGCTGAATATTGTTTCCCAATTTTTACTCCCTGTCCAATAAAACAATGATCTAACAGTACACTGTCACAGACTGATGAACCCGATTGTATAATGAATTTTTTAGCTATGACTCCGTAACCAATAGTAACTGGATCTAAATTGCTGCTAAATATAGTTCCTTCAGTCAAACTTGTAACTCCTTCAAGTTTTGCAGATTGCTCAATCCAGATATTTTTTAATACACCGCTATTCTTGACTGATGTTCCTTTACCTATTTTTCCGATGGAAGATTTTCGTGATGCAGCATACTTTTCAATAATTGATTCAAGTTTATTTATAAATTCTTGATTGTGTCTGCAAGTAACAAGCATGTAAGCCACTTGAGATGATAGTTGATCAAACATCATCAATTCTCTTCCGCCGCCTTCATTCAAAACACTGATTTTTATTCCATTTCCAAAAGTCGAATCTCCCTCAATGGTTAACGAAGTAACATTTTCCAATATCACATCATCTCCTAGAATAAAGTTTGAGAGCGTCATAACGTTTCTTATCTGAACATTGTTTCCAATATAAACCTCACCATCAAAATGCGTATTCTGTATTTGATTAGGATCAAATTTTTCTGTAACATTTATTTTATTCCAAACTCCAGATGAACAACCATTAATTTTAAGCTGTTCAACTTCGTCATTGGTAAGCTTTCTGCAGGTCATTTAAATTTCTTTCTTGCCTAACGAGAAAATGAATTAAAAATCGCTTTAATTTTTTAGTATAAAAAGAGTCACACAACTGGTAATGAACTTAATGTTTGACTTTCAATTTCTTTGAAATACTTTACTGTTCCAACTCTTAGTTCTAAAGTTGACTCCTCATCACAAGCAATAATTCCGTGAGGATGAAGCTGAAGCATAGACACTGTCCAAATGTGATTGACACCTTCTTCTACTGCCATTCTCAAAGCACGAGCTTTACTGTATCCACTAACAATAATCAAAACTTCACGTGCATCCATAACAGTTCCAACACCAACAGTGACTGCTGTTTTGGGAACTTTGTTAACATCGTTATCGAAGAACCGTGCATTTGCAAGTCGGGTATCGTAAGTTAAAGTTTTGATTCGCGTTCGTGACGATAGGGAAGAGGCAGGTTCATTAAATGCGATGTGACCATCAGAACCAATACCGCCTAAAAAGAAATCGATACTTCCATACGATTTTATTTTTTCTTCGTAATGTTCACATTCTTTTTCAAGATCTTTAGCATTACCATTCAAGATGTTTATGTTTTCTTTGGGAATGTCTATATGGCTGAATAAATGCTGCCACATAAAATAGTGATAGCTCTGTGGATGATCCTCTGAGATATCAACATATTCATCCATATTAAATGTAACCACATTCTTAAATGAAACTTTGCCTTCGTTATAAAGCGCGACCAATTCAGCGTAAGTGCCGATTGGCGAAGAACCAGTTGGAAGCCCTAAAATAAATGGTTTTTGAGAAGTAGGTTTTGCTGAATTAATTTTTCGAGCAATATAATGTGCAGTCCATTTACTAAGAGACTGGTAATTATCATAGATTAAAATTCTCATTTTTTATTCTCCTAAATTTTTATTAAAGCATGATTTTTGTATCAGCAACAAAGCTGCCTTTGCCTTCTTCTAAGACTATCAAAGGATTTATGTCTAATTCTTTAATTTGTGGACAATCAATTGCAAGCTGGGAAAGCCGCTTTATGCATTCCTTCAATGATCTGATATCTCTAAGAGCGCGACCTCTTGCACCGGAAAGAATTGCTGAGGCTTTTGTTTCTGTGATGAGCTTATCAACAGATTTGTTATCAAGCGGCGCAATCCTGAAACTAACATCCTTATAAACCTCAACGAAAATTCCACCAAGTCCGAACATAACTACAGGACCAAATATGGGATCGCGCTTTAGTCCTAAAATTACTTCTTCACCTGGAGGTATCATTTTCCTTACAAAGACACCTTTAATATTTGCATCCGGTTTATGCTTTTGAACTTTTTCAATTATACTATTGTATGCATTCTTTGCTTCTTGCTGAGATTTGATATCAAGTATAACTCCTCCAACATCAAATTTGTGAACTATATCGTCAGACATTATTTTCATTACAACCGGATAACCAAGATTATCGGAAATACTCGCAGACTCCTCAACAGACTTTGCTAAACCGCTTTTTAACAAAGGAAAATTATATGCCTCAAGAACCTTCGCAGCTTCTTCTTCGGGTAAATATTTTTTTCCATCACTAATTGCTTTATTTAGAATAGAATGTGCTTTTTCTATATCAACATCGTTAAAAGTTACAACGGGTTCTTGTCTATCTTCTAGCATTCTCTTGAATCTGTAAGTAGAAGCGAATGCAATTGGCATAGATTCTGGTAAAATGTAATGAGGAATTTTATTTCGTTGAAGTATATCAATTCCAGCTGCAACATCTGCTTCTCCCATGAACGAAGTGTAGATTGGCTTTGAAAACTGACTCGCTAGACGACTTATTTCTTGAGCAATGCTTACAATCTCAGTCATCGATTGCGGTGTAAGAATAATAAAAACTCCATCAATGTTATCATCTTTTAGAACGCTTGTTATAGCTACGCTATAGCGGTCAGCACGGGCATCGCCGATCACATCTACAGGGTTATTAATGTTGGCAGTTTTTGGAAGACTTTTTCTTAAAATATCTGTTGTTTCAGGTTTAAACTTAGGTAATTCAAGTGCGTATTTTATCGCAGCATCTGTTGTAAGCACACCAGGACCACCTGCATTAGTAATTATTGCAACTTTATTTCCTTTGGGCAAAGGTTGATATGTGAATGCAATGGCTTTGTTAAACATCTCTTCAATATCATCACAGCGGATTATACCGGCCTGCTTAAATGCCGCATCACATGTTTGATCACTTCCTGCAAGCGAACCAGTGTGTGACGCCGCTGCTGAAGCACCAGCAATTGTTCGGCCAGATTTGATTGCCAGAATTGGTTTTCCAGTTTCAGCAATAACTGTTTTTACCGCCTTCATTAAACCGTGTCCGTCACTAATTTCTTCTAGATACAAAAGTATAACTTTCGTTTTAGGATCATCTTTCAGATAATATAAAAGATCAATTTCATTTATATCCGCTTTATTTCCGATACTTACAAACTTTGAAAATCCAATATGCTTTGCCTGAGCATAATCAAGCACTGCCGTGCACAAAGCTCCGCTTTGAGAAATGAAGGCTATGTTTCCTTCTTCCGGCATTTTACGTGCGAAGGAAGCATCCAGCATTACAGAAGGATCCGTGTTGATAACACCGAGACAATTTGGTCCGATAAAAGACATATCATAATTGTTTGCTATATCTTTAATTTGCTCTTCTCGTTCAATTCCTTGTCCGCCAACTTCCTTGAAGCCCGCGGAAATTATTATTGCGCCCTTAATTCCTTTCTGCCCGCATTGTTCAAGAGCCATATGCATCACAGAACTGGGATAAACTATAACTGCAACATCAATGGGATCTTCAATATCAACTACATATTTGTAAGTTTTAATGGAAGCTATGTGCTGTTCACGAGGATTTACAGGATAAACAACTCCTTTATACTCTGCTTTCAATATGTTTGTAAGAATATCACTTGGAACTGTTCCTTTGACTTTATTTGCACCTAGAACGGCAATGGATTTGGGATGAAATATTCGATGGATATTTTTTAGTTTATCAGCATTGATCATTATCATTCCTCATTTAAATTACTTTAGATACTGCGAAATAAAATTTACAGCATCGGAAACTGTTTGCACTTCGAGGGCTTTATCCTCAGCCATCTCAATATTAAATTCTTCTTCAAAAGCAGCGACTAATTCGACACTTTGCAAAGAATCTGCTCCCAGATCAAAAATAAAATTAGCTTCGTCTGAAATATTTTCATCACTCAGTTTCAAAACTTGTGCAATTACCTTTTTTACACGCTTTCGAACGTCATTATCATCCATGAAATAAATCCTTTCTTGAGTAGATATAGTTTGAGGGAAATGTTGTGAATCACAATATTACAATAATAATTTTTTGTACGTTCAAAATTAAATGTTATTGTTAAAAGATGAAAGGTAAGCAAATTATATAAATGCGACGGTAATAGTGGATCTTTTGTGTCTCAAATTACTTCACACTCTCAAAAAAATGGAGACGACTAAAGATTAATTCAGCAAATAAAATGAAAATAGCAAATCAAGACGGCATACCTTTTGTATTAATTAGATTGAAATAATCATCACATACTGCCGGTTAGGGAGAGGAATAATGGCTGCTTTAGCCTGGAGGGTATTCTTTTCTCGCCGGCGGTACCAATTTTAATATCTATCTATCTAATCGATAAATTTTGTTCTACAGAATGCTAACGTTATTGAGTCATTCCTAGCAGCTTTCGCTCAACTCTGGTTAGTTCAAAAATATATCTAAAAACTCTTTCTTCAACTTCGGTGAAGTTAATATTTCTTCTGAACATTGCACGTCTAGCCACTCCAATGGCTTTCTCAATATTATTTATTGCAATTGAATCTGAGCCGCCAAATGAGAAAGAAGGGATATATTTTTTGTGAAATCCTACGCCGAACATGATACTGGATACTCCCACAATAGTTCCGGTATTGAACATAGTACTTATCGAACATTTAGAATGATCACCCATGAATAACCCGGCAAATGTTAATCCACTATCAATAAGTTCGCCATTAATATGGAGTTTAACATTTCCGTAATTGTTATTCAAGTTGCTATTATTTGTATCGGCACCGATGTTAGTCCACATGCTTAGATAAGAATGTCCGAGAAAACCATCATGCTGCTTATTTGCAAAAGAATGTAAAATTGAATTTGCCACTTCACCGCCAACTTTGCAAACCTCACCAATACTTGAATTTTCATAAATCTTTGCACCTATTTTAATGGTAGTTTTTTCACCAATAAATGCTGGTCCTTCAATAACTGCATTGGGAAATATTTTTACATCCTTTCCAATATAAATTGGACCCCTTTCAGCATCTAAAACGGCACCAGGTTTAACTTTAGCACCTTCGCCAATAAAAATTTCTTTATCGTTCAATAAATGTGCTCCCGGATATACATTACCTTTAACTTTACTTCCCTCGATTTTAGACGTCAGTATGTTGAAATCGGTTATTATCTGTTCTCCGTTATTTGAAATTAAATCCCAAGGATAGTTGATAACATTTGCATCCACCTCTTTTTTTAATAGTTCATTGAAGTCTGAAAAGGTGTATAGTTCACTCAATTTATTCTTTAGCTGTTCCAATTTTGAACCGCTAACGCGGGCCGCAATTATCGTTTCTCCTTTTACGAAGAGAGCATCACTGTCAGTTGATAGTTGATTAGCAAGTTTTGGGTCTACGATTACTCTGCCATTTATAAACAAACAACTTTTTCCTTTTACTTCGTTAACAAGAAGACCGGGATTTTGTTGTTTCACTAAATCAGTTAAATAGCTTCTGCAGTGAAGTGAGATTTGCGTGTTTGGGAAATAGTGCATTACTTTTTCACGCAAAGTTAAGATGCCGCACCTTAATTCGTAGGTTGGTCGAAAATATACAAGTGGAAGAAGGTGAGAATAATATATTCCTTCAAATAAGCAAATTGATTCTACCATGCTATGCTCCACTTGATGATGAAGTAAAGAAAACTATAATCTTATTTGTAAATATATTGAATTTATGAAAGCGGAAAAAAATTATTCTTCAGTAATTAATTTTATTTCTTTTGGAATTTCAGGTCTTACTATTAAAACTTTTTCTTTGAGCAAAGCTACTTTCCCCGGTTCCATTCCTTTCCTTTTAATTACGTACTTTTTCTGAGTGTATGAAACGGGCACAAGTCCTGAAGTTTTTGCTTTACTATAAAATGCTGCAACACAAGCCGCTTTTTCCAAAACCATTTTTTGAATTTCTCCCATCGATTTATCATATCGCAAGACAACATGTGAACCGGAAACACTTCGTGCATGAAACCAATAATCATTCTGTTTTGCAAAGCTGGTGGTTAGTTCATCATTATTTTTACTGTTTTTCCCCACAAATATTAAATACTTATCGTACAGAATGAATTGTCGGAACTTACTCTTAGCAACTTGCGAAGAATGATTGCTGCCTTTATTTTGAGGAGTTCCTTTTAAATGAGTCAATTGATTAATTGAAGAATCAGTATTTTTGATTTCTTCGTAGGCTGTTTTCAACTTTTTTATTTCTTCCGTCATATTTGATAAAAGAACTCTAAATTTATCGAATTCTTTGCGTTCGGATTTAGCTTTATCAAAATAGTAATTAACATTTTCCCGCAGATTTAGGCTGGGAATTAGATCAATAGAAATGATTTTATTGGCATCATAAATATTTTCAAGTTCAACCATACTTTTGTTTATCGCAATTTTGTCAATATTCATGGCGAGCAGATTTGCAATCTGTTGATATTTCTGGTCTTTACATCCCTCATTTAATCGCAAATGAAGATGATCAAGTTTTTTTTGAAGTTGAGCAATCCTCTTCTCAAATTTGTTTTCTATCTCTCTGGTAACTTTATTTTCTTGCTTATACTTATATTCTTGAGTCAAATAACATATCAACGCGTCATTCACGTTATCGAAAACGCTTGGGTTGATCGACTGAAGTTCAGCTCTATAAAAGAATGATAATTTGTTTTTCTTAGATGAATCATCTCGGTACACAAAGGGCTTACCAGTTTCAATTTCTTTTAAAACATTAAATAATAAATTTTCATTACTGTCTTTAGTACTGATTTTAGATATTCTAATCATCTCGTCAATTATTTCTCTGCCAAGGTATTGATACTCTTTATAAATCTGTGAAAACGTTGGAACGCCATAGCTTAATTTAATTTCCGGTAACTGAAATGAATTGGTAAAGTTCAACTTGTGTATTTCATCAATTACTTTTTGTTCATCTTCTATTTTCTTAAAGTATTCAAACTTCATTTTGTTATCAATTAAAATTATGTTCGTTTCTTTACCATGAATATAAAAATAAATCGAAACACTAATTAAATTAAATTGAATTACGCGGTCAAGTTCAGCAATTTTTATTGAGATAAGTTTAGAAGGAAGAATTGATTCGAAAAAATCCAATGTATTTTTTTTAGCACGATTGAATTTACTTTTCAAAATAAAATAGGGAAGCGATGAATCAACGTTGAACTCAATAAAATATTCTTGAGCATTATTTCGCAGATGGAATACTAATTTATTTTTTTCCTGTGTAAAAGCTTTTATTAAAGTGAAATCTGCGATTAACTCGTTTACCTCAAGTACATGCCGGTTCAGCACAAAATAATTTTTGAACATTATTCAATCATTAATCTTCTAATTAATACTTGCCCATCTGTAACTGTAAAATTAAGAAATGGCATTGCTACATGCACTATTTCGACAATTAAACCAATAATAACTATTATTAATGCAAATATACTTACCTGGCAAAACCTTTGATAATGTACTACTGCTTTGATATATTTCAAATAGTAATCAAAAATATCAAATCAAAACACACTTCAAAAATAATGATCTTTAAAAAAGACGGATTTAAACCTCAGTTCTGGGTTGCGAACATAATGGAGCTATTTGAGCGCTTAGCATATTATGGTCAAGCAACCATACTCAGCATTTTTCTGCGTGATCATTTGAAGTTCAGTGAAATTGAGGCGGGGCAATTATCTTCTTTATTTGGGGGATTGATTTACCTTCTACCAATTTTTGCCGGTGCATTGGCTGACAAATTTGGCTTTAGAAAAGCTTTTTCATTCGCATTTCTGGTTTTAGCAATAGGGTATTTCTTAATTGGGTCTACCGGAATGAATATATTTTCTGGTTTTTACTCCGATTTTGATAGTTATTGGATGTTGTTCATTATTTTGATTTTTACTGCAATTGGCGGTTCATTTATTAAGCCAAGTGTTCTCGGAACAGTTGCGGTGACAACCACTCATGAAACTAAATCACTCGGTTATGCAATATACTATTGGTTGGTCAATACCGGAGCAGCAGTTGGGCCAATTTTAGCTTTCCTTGTTAGGGATACATTTGGAATCGAATTTGTGTATCTCGTATCAGCAATTAGTTGTGCTCTAATGTTTTTTTCAACCAGATTCTTTTTTAAAGATCCGACAATAATTACTAAAGAAAATAAACAAGATTTAAAAACGGTTTTCATGAATTTGGTGAAAGTACTTGGGAATTTCAGGTTCATCACTTTCTTGCTGATATTTGGTTTGTACTGGGTTTTATTCTGGCAGTTTTTCATAATAATACCATTTTACGTTGCCGATTTTATTTCTCCTGATGCTCCGATTGAATTACTTCTATCAACAGGTGCATGGACGATAATAATTTTCCAAATTCCCTTGAATCGTTTAACGAATAAAATCCCAACTTCAGCAGCAATTGTTATAGGATTTGTCCTGGCCACATTATGCTGGGTTTTGTGGTATTTCGCTTTACCGGCTGCTCAAGGTGTTTACATCAATCCTTGGGGAGACTTTAAAATTGCTTTAGGAATTCCAATTATTGTTTTAGGAATTTTTATTTTCTCTATTGGCGAACAAACTCAGGCCCCAAGGTTTTATGAATTTATTGCGGATATGGCACCAAAAGGGCAAACTGCATTATTCCAAGGATATGCCTTTTTGCCAATAGCCATTGCATGGGGATTTGGCGGTGCGTTTGGGGGTTGGATTTATCAAATATTTGTGAAGGACATGGGTGAGCCCAAATATATTTTTTTAATTTTAATAGGTGTAGGCCTACTCGCTACGGTTTTAATGTTGATTTACAATAAATATATTATTGGTGGGAAAAAACCGGGTAATGCTGTATAGTAAATAGTTTAATAATAATTCATAAAAATTAAATAGATGATCAAAGATATTCTTATCAATCGATACATAAAACGAGTACTGATAGTTTTCGCTGCAATTGTAGTATTCATTCTGTTTTTAGACTTTCTACTTTTACCTTGGTGGGTTAATAAAGCAGAAACTAAAGTTCCTAAAGTTGTTGGTATAACTGAACAAGAAGCTTTACCTCTTTTAGAAAATTATGATTTAAATCCGATTGTCAGCGATACAACATTTAATGAAAGTTATCCAAAAGGAACGATCGTATTTCAGCGGCCTGAAGAAGGCTCAACTGTAAAAGTTGGAAGAAGAATATATCTGTTCGTAAGCGGGGGAGAACCGACAATATTAGTGCCGACATTAAAAGGTAAATCAGTTCGCGATGCAAAATTCGCTTTGGAGAGGATCGGCTTAGCGCTGGGAGTTGTTGAACAAGTTCCTTCTAATAATCCTAAAAACATGATATTTGATCAGGAGTTTGTTGAAGGTACTCCAATAAAAAAGGGGCAATCTGTTGGAGTCTCTGTTAGCAGCGGGATTGAAAGCGGTGAAATCTCAGTTCCCGATTTGATTGGGAAATCCTTAATGGAAGCACAAAAGGTATTAGCTGACAGTTTATTAAAAATTGGGAAACTGAATTATCAAATTTCTTTTTCATTATTACCTAACACGATTATAGACCAATACCCAAGTAAAGGCTCCAAACTTAACTCCGGTGATGCCGTAGATTTATTCATCACCAAAGCTGGTGATGATCAAATTCAAAATGAGGTAGAATAAAAAATGGCAATTTTAGCGTCTTCAATTTTATCGGCTAACTTTTCAAATCTAGCTCAGCAAATTCGTTTAACCGAATTGGGTGGTGCCGATTGGATTCACTGCGATGTGATGGACGGGCATTTTGTCCCAAACCTTACATTCGGACAAATCGTCGTCAACGCAGTTAAGAATTCGACTCACCTTCCAGTTGATGTTCATTTAATGGTAAATAATCCCGACAAATTATTAGAAGAGTTTGTTAAAGCCGGATCAGATTATCTTACTGTTCATCTCGAAGGAGTTGTTCACTTAAATAGGACGATAAATAGAATAAAAGAGCTTGGTTGCAAAGCTGGCGTATCAATTAACCCGGCTACTCCAGTTCAATCATTAGAAGATATTGCTGAGTATGTTGATTTAATTTTACTTATGTCAGTAAATCCTGGTTTTGGGGGACAATCATTCATTCCTAATGTGCAAAAAAAGATTAAAGAACTTTTTGAACTAAGAAATAAGCTTAAGGCTAATTTTCTAATTGAAATTGATGGTGGAATTGATAAGAAAACAATAATACCTGCACTTAAAGCGGGTGTGGACGTTTTCGTGGTGGGATCGTCAATTTTTAAATCTGAAAACATTACAGCTTCAACTGCAGAATTAAAGAATATACTTAAAGCAAATAGTAAATAATCTAATAAACTAAATTAATATCTATTCATTTCTATAGAATATTTAATTACGGAGAATAAGTTGTTAGCTCAAATTATTGATTTAACATATCCCAAAGTCTTTGAAAAATATCGTTCGATGTATAGTTATGCTTGGGATAATTACTATCAAGGATTACTTGGTTTGGAAATCAGAAAAATAGGAGATGATTATTTCAATGAAATGAAAGTCAAGCTTCAAGGAATATGTAAACTGAGTTTCTATATTGAAAATGCTTCTGACAATTCGCGAATTCTTTTACTCGGAAATGGCAAAGTCTTTAGAGAGATAGCTGAAAAATGCTCTGGTAATATAACAATCCAAAGTCTTCTAGATAAAACTATAAGCAATTTTGAGAATTATAATAATTTAGCTTATCGGATAAAAGGTAAAGATTTTAATTTTACCTTGCCCTACGTTATGGGAATTTTAAATGTTACTCCGGATTCATTTTCCGATGGTGGAAAATATTTAAATCCCGATCTAGCTGCTGAATACGGCATTGAAATGATTGACAAAGGAGCCGATATAATTGATATTGGTGGTGAATCAAGTCGTCCAGGTTCAGAGTCAATTTCTTCTGAGGAAGAATCCCAGCGGATTTTGCCTGTTATACAGAAAATTTTATTAGAAAGACCAACGGCTATAATTTCTGTTGATACCACAAAAAATATTGTGGCCTCCAAAGCGCTTCAGCATGGCGCTGTAATTATAAATGATATAAGTGGTTTTTCAAATGATCTAAAACTCATCGAAACAACAAAAAAATTTAATGCTTCGCTGGCAATTATGCACATGCTGGGTAATCCGAAAACGATGCAGCAAAATCCAAATTATGAAAACGTTGTTGAAGAAATTTATGATTTTCTCTCTGCACAATCTGAAATTGCCGTAAAATCTGGAATAGAAAATATTTTTATTGATCCCGGAATCGGTTTTGGAAAGACTGTTGAACATAATTTAGAGATAATTCAAAGAGTTGGCGATTTTAAATCGTTAGGCTATCCAATTTTAATAGGGTTATCAAGAAAATCATTTTTAGGAAAGATTCTTGATCTTGATATTGAAAATAGGGATGTTTCAACTTCTATTGTTGAAGCAATTTCAATAAAAAACGGGGCTAGGATTATCAGAACACATAATATTGAATATGGAGTTCAAGTATGCAAATTGTCATCAAATTTAATTTAAATGATTGATCTCTTTAATATAGGATTTCTTACTGTAACACTACTTGATGTAATTGATATTGCACTGGTTTCGTTTATTTTTTATAAACTCTATACCTTACTGAAAGGCACCATAGCATCTCAGATTTTTTTTGGTTTGATAGTAATTCTTATTTTATCGTTCATTGCCCAAATAATAAATCTGCGCACCTTGAGCTGGCTGTTAAATTTAGTGACAGGTATTTGGGTTATCGCATTTATTGTTCTCTTTCAGCCGGAAATTAGAAGATTGCTGGTTTTCTTAGCCGGAAATCCAATATTCAGAATGTTTGTCCGCTCGGAATCTCCATTATCTGCCTACATAATAACAGAAGCAGCATTTGAGCTTTCCCAGCTTCAGCATGGGGCAATAATTGTAGTTATTAAATCCGGTGGAATAAGAGGATTTGTTGAGACAGGCGAAGAGATGAATGCAAAAGTGAGCAGAGATTTGCTTAAAGCAATATTTTTTCCACGATCTCCGCTTCATGATGGTGCAGTGATAATAAAAAATGATGTAATTGAGGCTGCAAGATGCACGCTACCGCTTTCAACAACAACTCTTGTTGAGGGAGAAAGTTTAGGAATGAGGCATCGCGCAGGCCTTGGTATTTCTGAACAGGCGGATGTTATTTCAATAATCGTTTCCGAAGAAACCGGTGGTATTTCTATTGCTGAAAATGGTAAACTTTCAAAGGGTCTTTCAAAAGAAGCATTAAGAAAAAGATTAATTAAAACAATTAGCACACCTTCCATCAGAAAATGGGAAAAAATATCCGAGCAATCAAACTTAGAATAGTAAAGCTAATTTTAATAAAATCGTTCGGCAGTTTAAGATGCCAAAAATAAGGACTTGGGAAATAGCAGAATTATCTCGTAAAGAAGATTTAGTATCTTCAGCAAAAATTATTTTGCAAAATAGGTTAGAAAATCTACTTAGTTCAATCACTTCATACTTTAACGAAATAAACAAGGAAAATTTACACAAGCTCAGAATAGCACTCAGAAGACTTAGATACCCCATGGAGGTATTCATAAAATGCTTTAGCAGAAAAAAATATTTAAGTTTTTATAAAATAATTTCATCGCTCCAGGATTCAAGCGGGTTTGTGCGTGATTTAGATGTTCTTCAACAAAATTTGGAGACATATATTAAAGTAAATAGTCCCAAATTTGAAGAAATTAATTTTGTTAAGATTAATGCTAAGAAAAATCATCTGCAATCAAATTTTAACCTTGAATTGATGAAATTTATACACGGTAAAGAATTAAAAGAATTTAAGAAAATAATTAATCATCATATTTAATTTCATAATTAAACATAGGAGATTAATAAAATGAAGCTAAAATATTTCTCTCATTCAGCTTTTCAAGTTACAACTGAAAAAGGAATAAATATTCTTATAGACCCTTTTTTAGATGACAATCCGACATCCCCAGTAAAATCAAAAGATGTAAAAGCCGATTATATAATTTTAACACATGGCCATGGCGATCACTTAGGTGATTCATTTAAAATAGCTAAGAGATGTAACTCAACATTCATTTGTGTAAATGAGTTGGCAAACTATTGTGCTGAACATGGATTTAATGCACACAACATGCACATAGGCGGCGGATTTAATTTTAATTTTGGCAGAGTGAAATTTACAATTGCTCATCACGGATCAAAAACACCGGATAATCAATATGCCGGTGAACCAGCTGGGGTCATCCTGTCTGTTGAGAATAAAAATGTTTATCATACCGGCGACACGGGTTTGTTCTATGATATGAAACTAATTGGGGAGATGATTCCGATTGACTACATGCTTCTTCCAATTGGGGATAATTTTACCATGGGAATAACTGATGCAGTCAAAGCAGCTGAACTAGTCAATCCTAAAGTAGCAATACCAATGCATTACAATACATTCCCGGTTATTAATGCTGATCCTAATCAATTCAAAAAAAGTGTTGAAGCAAAAGGAATTACTTGTAAAATATTGAATTTTGGGGAGGAGATTTCGCTTTAGTTTAGTATTTTGTTTCTTATTTTTATAAGATAAGTGAATGACCAAAGCATAACAGAATGGCGAAAGTAATTTCTATAGCGAATCAAAAAGGCGGTGTTGGTAAAACAACAACCGCAATAAATTTATCTTCCTCATTGGCAGCAGCGGAGAAAAAGACCTTGCTGATAGATACGGATCCTCAAGCAAATTCGTCTTCCGGCATGAATATCAGCAATCATTCTCCATCTGTATATGAAGTTTTAATTGGCGAAAAGAAAATGAGTGAAGTTATCATCAACTCATTCATGCCGTATTTAGATATTTTACCATCTAACATAAATTTAGTTGGTGCAGAAATTGAGATGGTCGAAATGCCATATCGAGAAAGTCTATTAAAATCGGCTCTTGAAGAAACCAGGGATAAATACGAATATATAATTATTGATTGCCCGCCATCATTAGGGCTTTTAACATTAAATTCACTTTCAGCATCCGATTCAGTTTTAATTCCTGTTCAGTGTGAGTATTTTGCTCTCGAGGGATTAGGTCAGCTTTTAAACACTATCAATATTGTCCGTCAGCATTTCAACAAGAATTTGCAGATTGAGGGTGTTTTGCTTACCATGTTCGATACGAGATTGCGCCTCTCACATCAAGTTGCTGAAGAAGTTAAAAAATATTTTGGCGAAAAGGTATTTAACACAATAATACATCGCAATGTTAGAATTTCAGAGGCACCAAGTTTCGGCAAACCAATTATTCTTTATGATGCCGTTTCATCAGGTTCAAAAAATTATATTTCTCTTGCTTCTGAATTATTGTTAAGAAACTCAACAATTTTAAGCGAAAATTAAGATGAACAAAATGAAAACCGGGCTTGGCAGAGGATTAGATGCATTGATAAAACAGCAGAATTTTCCTGCTATGGAAGATCGTGCGGCGGATTATTCAGAAGTTAAAAAGGATGATGGCAAGCAGAATGATATTCTTGCTAAAATTCCTATCGAATCTATTTCTCCAAATCCTTTTCAACCAAGAATTCACTTTGAACCTGAAGCATTTGAAGAATTAAAAAAATCTATTTTATCAAACGGATTGATTCAACCCGTTACTGTAAGACGAATTGCCCCATTTCGCTATCAAATGATTTCCGGTGAACGAAGATTAAAAGCATGTCTTGAAATTGGTTACAAAGAAATCCCAGCCTATATAATTAAAGTGGATAGTGATGAGGCAATGCTCGCTTTAGCATTGATAGAAAATATTCAGCGAGAAAAACTAAACCCAATTGAAATTGGTCTTGCTTATAAAAGGCTTATGGAGGATTGTCATCTTACCCAAGAACAAATAGCTGAAAAAGTAGGAAAGGACAGGACTACAGTTGCTAATGCCATACGTTTACTGAGACTACCAAAGGCTATTCAAGATTGTCTTATCAAAGAAGAAATTACTGCCGGACATGCCCGTGCACTAATTAATTTGCCGACATCAGAACTGCAGCTTGAAGCTCTTAAAAAGATTTTAGACGGGAATTTATCAGTGCGTAAAGTTGAAGCGTTAATGAAAAAGTTAACTTCAGCCAATGGAATAGCACAAAAACCATTGAACAACATCACTAGAATAAAAATCCAGTCGGCCAACATTAAAGAGGTGGAAGATAGACTCCGCAATGTATTCGGGACAAAAGTAAATTGTAAGCAAAGACAAGATGGTTCTGGTGAGATCATAATTGAATATTATTCAAATGATGAATTGGAAAGATTATTTGAACTCTTCGAAATCATCAATAAATCATATAATTAAAATCGTTTTATTCGTTTTTGTTTTATTCATCACTGTTTTTTCTCAGACTGAAGATAACAGTGATAATAGCATTAAAAATGATTCTGTATATATCCCCACCAAATCATCTTGGACTGCGGTTTTAATGAGTGGGGTAGTTCCCGGTGCCGGTCAGATATATAACGAATCGTATTGGAAAGCACCTTTGATTTGGGGAATAGCAGGATGGTTAGTTTATAATTGGGCTCAAAATAATAAAAGCTTTAAAGAGAACAGAGATCTTTTTGCACAAACAGGCGATGAGGATTACAGAAAATTGCGTACTTTTTATCGAGACCAAAGAGATCTATTTACAATATATATGGGCTTGACATATGTGCTCAACCTAGTTGATGCCTATGTTGATGCTCAGCTTTTTGATTTTACTGTTGAAGAAGATTTTATGATTCGACAACCAAGACTAAATATCAAGTTCTACTTAAGATGAAAAACGAGATCATCTGTAAAAAGTGTCAATCCTTAAATCCTTTTCATCAATTAACTTGTCTAAATTGCAAAGCATATCTTCGTGAGCGTGTTTATAACCTCGATCTTTGGAAACTCTTAGAAAATCTCATCGAAAGTCCCGTTAAAGGGTTTACAAAAATTATTTATTCTGAACAGAAGAATTTTATCCTATTTATAATTATCATATCATCTATCAAATTTTTTATAAATACACTCTTCTTCTTTTTAATTGATCCGCGAAATATTTTGTTAGCTGCGAATAGTATGATAAATTACGTGATAGTTTTAGCGATGGTTGTAGTGATAATCTTAATATTCTCAATGATTATTAAGGTAACTAATCAAATTTCGGGGAACGTTACAAGAAACAAAGATATAATCTCAATCCTATCTTATTCGATAGTTCCAAATATTTTTGCGTTACTAATATTATTTCCGCTTGAGTTAATATTTTTTGGGGAGTATCTATTCTCAAATAATCCGTCTCCATTCATAATTAAAGAAACGGTTGCCTACATTTTTCTTTCTCTTGAACTTATGATGATCGCTTGGACATTTTTTTTGACGATAATGGGCTTATTCACACTAAAAAAAAGCTTTTATTATTCAATCGGCATGGGGGTCCTATTTAATTTTATACTATTTGGATCACAGTACTTATTATCATTTTATATTTATTAATACTAACTATGTTAAAGACTGATGTTCTTATAATTGGAAGCGGTATAGCGGGATTATTTACAGCAATAAAAATCTCTGAGTATGCCGATGTAATTTTAGTAACTAAAAAAGACAAGGCTGAATCTAATACGAACTATGCTCAAGGTGGAATTGCTTCCGTAATAAGTCAAACCGATTCCTTTGAAAAGCATATAAATGATACTTTAATTGCAGGAGCAGGATTGTGTAATAAATTGGCAGTTGAGTTGATGGTTAAAGAAGGACCGGATAGGATTAAAGAACTTATTGCCCTTGGTACAAAGTTTACAAAAATTAATGGAAAGCTCGATCTCGTTAAAGAGGGTGGTCATTCAATTGCAAGAATTCTGCATTCTAAAGATTTAACAGGAAAGGAAATCGAAAGAGCCTTAATATCTATGGTTAACGATAAGTCAAATATACAAGTTATAGAGGACA
The DNA here is from genome assembly GCA_041739035.1 of Ignavibacteriaceae bacterium. GTDB lineage: Bacteria > Bacteroidota > Ignavibacteria > Ignavibacteriales > Ignavibacteriaceae > XYD12-FULL-36-8. The sequence goes on from JBGSOQ010000363.1 coordinate 26,333, forward strand.
CCTTAGCCATTGATTTAATAACTGAACACAATATTCCTTCTCTTCGTAATTCCCCGTTGAATAAAAGAAATTGCTGGGGTGCTTATGTACTGGATGGTATTCAGCAAAAAGTTGTTACTATTAATTCCAAAATAACTGTTTTAGCAACTGGTGGATTGGGACAAGTATATCAGCATACAACCAATCCGATGATTGCGACTGGTGATGGATTTGCAATGGCCTATAGAGCAGGAGCAAAGATAGGGAACATGGAATTCATTCAATTTCATCCAACTTCTTTTTATAATTATAGTAAAAATAGCAAATTTGGAAAAACTTCCTTTTTAATCTCTGAAGCGGTTAGAGGATTTGGCGGCATACTTCGAACTAAAAAGGGTGAGGCTTTTATGGCGAAGTATGATCAGAGAAAAGAACTTGCTCCTAGAGATATTGTTGCACGTGCGATTGATTCGGAAATGAAAAAAAGCGGAGATGAATTTGTTTATCTCGATATCACACACAAACAAAAAGATGAGATTATTCAGCATTTCCCTAACATTCATCAAACTTGCTTAGCTTCCGGAATAGACATAACTCAAAATTTCATTCCCGTGGTTCCAGCCGCACATTATGCCTGCGGTGGAGTAGTAGTAAATGAATATTCACAGACAACAATAAATGGTTTATTTGCTTGTGGGGAAGTAACTATGACAGGTGTTCACGGTGCAAATAGACTTGCAAGTAACTCATTGCTTGAAGCCGTTGTTTATGCAAATCGAGCTTCAATAAAAATAAAAGAAATGCTAACAAAGTTTGATGTTCCGATTCCTGATATTCCCAGCTGGGATGACTCGGGTACTTTATCGAATGACGAATTGGTACTGATCACGCATAGCTCAAAGGAAGCCAGGCAAACAATGTGGGACTATGTCGGGATTGTGCGATCCAATAACAGGTTGGAAAGAGCTTATAGAAGAATTATTAACCTTGCCGATGAAATTGAACAACTTTATAAGAGAACGAAAGTGTTCAACGATATAATTGAACTCCGCAATATTATAAGCTGTGCTGGGATGATCATTCAATCTGCCTTGCTCAGAAAAGAAAGCCGCGGTTTACATTTTACCATTGATTATCCAGATCTAGAAGATAAATTAGCGCCGCAGGATACAATTATTCAGAATAAAGAGCTGTGATCAGCTTCATTTAAGTACTGATAAATAGCACCGTATCTTAAACCTCTCGTACTTACAACTACTTCATTTACTTGAATATATTGTATTATTTCGTTTAATAGTATTGTACCGGCCAATAAAACATCTTCACGTCCTTTTTCTACACTCCAATATTTATTTTTGATCTCTAGTGAACTCATTTCTGATAATTGATTTAAAAATATTTCTAATTCATCTCGTGTTAAAATTTCACCTTCAATCAATGATTCATCGTATCTTTTTAAACCTTTCTTGATACAAGCTAGAGTAGTTGGCGTTCCGGCAACAGCAATTGCTATTTGGAATTTTGAATATTCTTTAATTGAGTTATTTAACCGATCACGAATTATTGTTTTTACGTTTTCAATTTCAGAATTATCCGGCGGATCGTTTGAAAAATATTTCTCTGTCAGCTCTACGACTCCCAAGGGAAGACTACAAACTGATAAAATATTGTCTTTTGCTCCGAAAATAATTTCTGTGCTTCCGCCACCTATATCAACCACAGCAAAACTCTCACTCGATGAATTATCGTATGTACAGCCCAGAAAAGTTAACTTTGCTTCATCAAGTCCGGACACGACATTAACTTCAAGATTCAAATGATGTTTTATTCTCTCAATCAAATCCGTTTTATTTGACGCAATCCGGAAAGCATTCGTAGCATTAACTAATATTTTCTTACAACCGTAATTGTTGGCCAGGTTTTGGTAAGATATCAGAATGTCAAGCAATAAATCAACTTTTCCTTTTGAGATGGTACCTCCAGGTTTTAATCCTTCACCAATTCTTGGTATTTTTTGATCCTCAAGAATGAAGTTGATGGTTTTATCATTCAAATTCATCTTTGCAATTAAAAGCAGAATCGTATTCGTACCGATATCAATTGAGGCAATAGTCATTATTTTTCTTTATTTTTTAGTGTAAATCATTTTCTTTTATGGATAAGTTAAATAAAGTCTCGAAAATATTTTTGTACTTCTTTGCTGTTTTCGGAGCAATCTGGTTTGGCAGTTACCTCACAAGGTTGTCTTTGTTTTATAGTTTATTTGAAGCCTCAGAATTTATCTTAAAAGAATTCGTCAATGATCAAAATATAAGCGGAATTTTTCAAACATTAATAGCTGCAGTAACCATTAATTTCATTTTCTATCTGTTGATGATAATATGTTTCATCACTTTTCTCATAACATTAAAGCTAAGTCTAAAAGAAAATGGGTGGTTATTTATCTCAATGATATTAATCTTTCTAACGGCACCATTCGAGCTTTACTTGATGCTAATTGATTACAAAATTGTAATTCAGGTTTTTAGTGGTAACTTTAATTCTCCAGAAATTTTAAGCCTTGTAATAAAAAGATTCACTATTTTAAGCAGTTTTCCGATAGTTGAGATTTTTTCTTATTTAGCTGTTATTTATTTGTTTTTATTTCAACCACTTAGCGGTTCCCGTAAAAGATTAATTGAATGAAGATAAAAGAAAAAGAGTTCGAAGAAATTGTCCAAGATCTCAAATCAATTGCAGCTCAGCTCGGTGCAGAAGTACGCTTTGAAAAGGGAGATTTTAAAGGCGGATATTGCCTTTTAAAGGACAGCAAAGTAATTGTTATCAATAAAATGACTAACCTTCAGCGAAAGGTTGTCGTTTTATCTATGGCACTTAAGGAATTAGGCGCAGATAAAATTTATCTTACTCCAAGGTTGAGAGAAATAATAGACGAAATGTCGGAAGCAAAATGAAAATAATAATTATCAATGGTCCCAACCTAAACCTTTTAGGTAAAAGAGATAAAAAAATTTATGGCGATCTTTCGCTTGAAGGAATTTCCTTTACAATTAAGAAAGAATTTTCAAAAGACAAATTTGTTTTTTTCCAATCAAATTTAGAGGGAGAGATTGTAAATCAAATTCAACATGCCACAAAAAACTTTGACGGCTTAGTTATAAATCCCGGCGGTTATGCTCATACCTCTGTAGCCATAAGAGATGCGTTAGCCGATTCTAATATTCCCAAAATAGAGGTTCATCTATCCAATTTAAACAGTCGTGAAGATTTTAGACAAATATTGTTAACTGCTTCTGCTTGCAATGGTTATGTATCAGGCTTCAGAGAAAATAGTTACAACGCTGCTGTTTATTTACTTCAAAAGATTATTAACAAAAAGAAGAGGAAAAATTGATTAAGGCAGTAGTATTCGATTTAGATAACACTTTAGTTGATTTCATGAAGATGAAAAAACGTGCAATTGAAGAAGCTATTCCGGCAATGATTGATGCAGGATTGGAAATAACTCCTGAATATGCGAACAAAATGATTGATGAGATCTATAAAGAACAAGGAATTGAATATCAACAAGTATTCGATGAATTTCTTCGAAGAGTACTTCAAAAAGTTAATTATAAGGTGCTTTCAGCAGGTATTGTTGCTTATCGGAAGGCTAGAGAGGCTTCTCTAACACCTTATCCTCATGTTTATTCTACGCTAAATAAATTAATGAAGATGGGCATAAAAATGGGAATTCTTTCCGATGCACCAATTAAGGAAGCCTGGTTAAGATTAGCTTATCTGAATTTGCATCACATATTTGATGCTGTTGTAACATTTGATGAAACCGGTGAACGAAAACCGAGTCCACTGCCTTTTAAAATGGTTCTTGAGCGACTTGGAGTTAAACCTGAGGAAGCTTTAATGGTTGGTGATTGGGCCGAACGAGATATTGTGGGAGCTTCAAAAGTTGGAATGAAAACTGCGTTTGCAAGATATGGCGACACATTCGATACCGAATCGCATAATGCTGATTATGATCTGAGAGATATCAGCGAGTTGGAGGATATTATTCTTAAAGAGAACAGATTATAATGCTCAGTTAAAGTTAAGGATGAAAAAATACGCATATCTTGCTTTTGCAGATGTAAATCTTTATTTTTCTTGAAGATAAATATAAGCCTCAAATGAAAGATCTATCAATTAAAAAATTGTACTATTCCATCAGTGAAGTAAGTAAAATTACCGAAGTTGAGCAATATGTTCTTCGTTATTGGGAAACAGAATTTGAACAGCTCAAGCCTCAAAAAAACCGTGCCGGTAATCGGATTTACACAAATAAAGATATTCAAACCATTTTACTCATTAAAAATCTTCTAAGAGAAAAAAAATATACAATTGAAGGAGCAAAAAATATTTTAGCTACGGATAATTCTTTAGAGGAAGGATTACAAGAAGAAATTGAATTTGAAGATAGTGGTAAAAAAGAGACTGATTCTCCACACAAAAAGGAAAAGCCATCGCTCAAGAAAGATTTAGAAGAAATTAGGAGTGTTTTAATAAACATTAAATCTTATTTCACTTAGCGGAACGTAGCGCAGCCCGGTAGCGTACCTGAATGGGGTTCAGGTGGTCGCGGGTTCAAATCCCGCCGTTCCGACAACTAGGGTACATTAAGTACCTTTTTTATTTTTACACCAGCCGATATTTTCTCTTACATTATTTATATTTATTTGGAACTTATTATTTAATAATTCTATAGTGCATTAATGTTAATTCAAGCAGACAAACCAAAATGTAATTGCGGAATCTTCGGAATTTTTGGCTCCCAGCATGCCTCACTTCAAACATATTATGGATTACATGCTTTACAGCATCGCGGCCAAGAAGCGGCAGGCATTGTGAGTAAAAGTATAAGTGCCAAAGGCAATTCAATTTTCAATATTCACAAAGGTGTTGGACTAGTAACGGAGGTATTTGAGGATAGATCTGTTTTTCATTCGCTTTTACCTGGAAAAGCCGCCATAGGACATAATAGGTATTCAACAACTGGTGCCTCAAAATCAAGAAAGAATATCCAGCCATTCGTAGTTAATTATCGAATGGGAAATTTAGCTGTTGCGCATAATGGTAATCTTACTAACGCTAAGAAATTAAGAGAAGAACTTGTAAGGGAAGGTGCCATTTTTCAGACTACTAGTGACACTGAAGTCATTCTGCATCTGATTGCAAGAAGTAAGTTGGAGAATCAAATTGAGCAAATAAAAGATGCTCTTTCAAAGATTGAAGGTGCTTATTCACTTGTGATTCTAACAGATGATAAGCTGATTGCCGCACGTGATCCTTATGGTTTTAGACCACTTTCGTTAGGAAAATTGAACCAGGCATATGTGTTTGCATCGGAAACTTGTCCTTTCGACCTAATAACTGCAACATTTGAAAGAGAAGTTGAACCAGGAGAAATAGTTGTCATAAACGATCAGACTATGATTACTGGTTTACCGGAATCGTATAGAATAAATGGTACTAAAATTCCTCAAAAGCATTGCATATTTGAGTATATATACTTTTCTCGTCCGGATAGTTTTATCTTTGGACACAATGTTGATAAAATGCGCAGACGATTAGGCAAAGTACTTGCTAGAAAACATCCCGTTCGCGATCGTGATGGGGAAAAAGTAATTGTGATTAGTGT
>JBGSOQ010000403.1:0-3375 GCA_041739035.1 Ignavibacteriaceae bacterium
GTCCCGATTATTGCTGCAAGTACCGTATCGGAAAACCAATGATTATTTGAGTATATCCTTTGATAAGCTGTCAACCCTGCAAGCGAGTATAGCGCAATTGAAGCATAAGTATTTTTAATGCTCGCTGCTAAAACTGAGGAAGTAGCGAAAGCAACAACTGTGTGTCCGGAAGGAAAGGAATTGTGAGGATTATCTGTTTTAAATAAGTCAAACATGAATGGCCCCTCATCCAAAAAGGGTCGGCTTCTACCGCTAACAATTTTTATTATTTGAACTGTTATACCCGAAACAATAAGAGCCTCTGCCAGAATCCGACCGGTATTCGTAACTTTTTTATTGTCAGTTATCAACCCGGTGGTAAACAAGCCAGCTGATATAAGAACTGAGTATAATCCGGTACCATATATCTCACCAACATCGGTGATGGAATTCATCGCTGAGTTCTGATTACGGGCTGAAACATTTTTTAGCTCTTTATCAAGCGAAAATGAAGCAGCGGTGCCTAACACAAATGCAGCGGAATAAATCAAGTCGGTATTATCCAAATTAGTAGCACGTTCAAATAATCTCGCTCCATCGTCTATAGAATAATTTATTTGCTGACCGATTTCGTTTACTCTTGATTCAATATAACTGTCGGTTGAATCCAAATTATTGCTCTGTGGATGCAAAAGTGAAACCCAAATAAGCAGTAAAATTGATGTGTGCAGAAAATTGATACTCTTTTTATTTTTCTTTATTATAACTTTTAATTTTTTATAATCTGTTTTCTAATTTGTCAAATAGGAAATCGATTTAATTATTTGAAGAATTATTTGTTAATTTTTTTTTAAAAGTTATAAGCATGGGTTAAAAGGAAGTGATTTCATGATTTAATACTGCTTCAGGTGAAACTATTCCAAATAATTTTCCCAAATTTATTTCCTTGCATTTTACTCATAAATAATTGATGTTTATAAAGTATTGTGAATGCGAAAGGATATATTTGTCACTATAATTTAGGAAAAGAATCAAAATGAATTTCATGTGTTTTCATTTTAGATTTAATAAATAACAAACACATAAAACTATTCTTAGGAGTAACTATGAAAGCGAGTCTGATACTTTTGGTTTTTGGGCTTATGATATTGATAAGCCCATCTCTCTATTCCGAACCGGGATTTAACGGATCAACACCAGGGTGCGGTGGTTCTGGTTGCCACACTTCACAAACGGGCATAGTATCTGCTATTGTCCAAAACAATCTTGAGGTTAAGATCACATTATCCAGCACAACTAGTAAAGTAGGCGGCGAACTTGTTGATGAAAGTGGAACTGTAGTTGCGTTTATAAATTCAACTAGTAATAATCCGTTTACTCTTACTGCGCCTTCAGCCGGAACTTATAAAGTAAATGCCGGGTTCAAAAGCCCTAATAGAAGATGGGATTCCACTACAGTTAGCTTTGTTTTAGCGGATGTTGGTAATAATATTATTGAAACAACGCCGCATGCCTTTAAATTGAATTTTAACTACCCTAATCCATTCAATCCCTCCACCAAAATATCCTATTCAATTCCTAAGCAAAGCATTGTAACTTTAAAGGTCTATGACCAATTAGGAAACGAAGTTTCCACGCTGGTTAGTGAAACAAAGGCTGCAGGCATCTATGAATTTGAGTTTTCCGCCAAAGGCGGATCCACCTCTGGCGGAGATGTTTCTAACCTATCAAGCGGAGTTTATTTTTACAGACTACAGGCTGGAAATTTTGTTGAAACAAAGAAGATGATTTTACTTCGTTAAAATATATTTATGTGAGACTCGCGTACATCGTGAGTCTCAACTTGAAGCACATCCCCATAAGTAATTACCTATATCAAATGACATTTTCCATATCAATGTTTTTTTTCTCTTTTGAATTTTAATAAATTTGGTTTCAAATTATTACTTTTCACTGGAGGGTAGATAACATGTTTCTGCAAAGGGGTTCCAAGTTTTTAACATTAATTTCTTTCCTATTTATTGCTTCATACGAGTTAATTGCACAAGCCGGGACTTACTATGATTTGATCTCAACTTCCAACCCTAATTTTATCAATGATTTAAAAACCAGGATTAGAGATCCTTATACTCAAGTTTTTTATTCTCAATTTGATGAAACCAACATTGCTAATTTTGCATCAATAGATAATGGTGATGGAACACGATCGGTGTTTTGTGTTTATTCAAATTTTGAACACGTTTATTCTGGAACATTCTCTTTTCTTCCGATAAATCGAGAGCATACCTATGCACATAGTTGGCAGCCTACGCATCCATCTGAGTCGGGTCCGGAATATTCAGATCAGTATCACCTTTTCCCTACCCATGAAACCGCAAACAGTAATCGCGGGAACTTACCCTTCGGAAATGTTGTAGTTCCAGATCCTTTGTTAACGTACGGTGAGTCGTTTGGTGGAACCGACAGTAATGGTGATTTAGTTTTCGAACCAAGAGATGCTCAAAAAGGTGATGCTGCACGAGCTCTTTTTTATATGGTAGTAAAGTATGACGGTATCGATGGAAATTCATGGACGTTCGATTGGCTCAATGGTACTAAATTACCTGCACTTGGCATAGATCCGCAAAATGTTGCAACACTAATCAATTGGCACAAGCAAGATCCTCCTGATAAATGGGAAGTTGATAGAAATAATTATATACAATCAATTCAGCAAAATAGAAATCCTTTCGTAGATCATCCAGAATGGGTGGATTATATTAATTTCAACAATCTCACTGCTTATTCTCCCGTTTTTGCTGTTGAGCCCCAAAACCATGTCACTGATTTTTCTGCATCAGTTTTATCTAACTCAATTACCGTTAATTGGGCAGATGCCGCAGCTGGAACTCAAGCTCCATCAGGCTATCTGCTTATGGCTTACAATAAAAATAATTATTTTGTTCCTGTGGATGGTTCAACTTACATTAATGATACTGATCTTTCAGATGGAGTTGCTTTAGTTAATATTCCTTATAGTGACCCCGATTCTTACTTATTTAATAGTCTGCCAGTAAACTCAACATATTACTTTACAATTTATTCATACAATGGAACAGGGGCACAAATAAATTACAATACTAGTGGAACAATACCTCAAACGAATGCTCTCGTTCCTGGAGTCTTTGCCGCGGAACCAACAAATCACGTTACTGATTTTGCTACCGGCACAATTACTTCAAACTCCATTCAGCTTACATGGGCAGATGCTGCAGCTGGAACTCAAGTGCCTGAGGGATATCTGATTTTAGCGAATACAAGTGGAACATTTACATCACCAACGGATGGCATAACTTATTCTGATGACAGCAATTTAGCTGATGGCTCGGGTAGAGCAAATATTCTTTATTCAGCTTC
>JBGSOQ010000410.1:0-10809 GCA_041739035.1 Ignavibacteriaceae bacterium
AATTCAAAGCAATAAAATCAAGGGGAAATTATTTCGGATTGAGAAGTAAAGTCTAAAGAGGGAAGCTATATTTGGCGAGTGAGTTAGTTTTTATTATCTAAGTTCAGGATTAAAATTGTTTCAGTGCCGGTTGGCGTAATGTTATATTTTAAATCATCCATGTAAAACCTCATTAAATAAACTCCACGTCCGGAATCTTTTAATAAGTTTTCGGGTGCAGTAGGATCAGGAATTTTCAAAGGATCAAAACCAACACCTTCATCTTTTACAGCAATAATAACTTTACCGTCTTCGACTTTAACTTCAATTCTTACAAACTTATCTTCGGCACATTTATTGGCATGAATGATTGCATTTGTTGTAGCTTCCGTCACAGATAGCATTAATCCGTTCATCCTATCTTCAGGAATGCCGATATCCTTTGCAAAATAATTTACAAATTCCTCAACTGTTATAAGGTTATTTGGATTACTTTCTATTTCGAGTGTATAATTTTCTTCTGCCAATATATTTCCAATTAGTATCAGCCAAAATAACAAAAATCTGCAAACCTAAAAACTCCATGTCATCTCCAAATTCACATTTGTTTGCTCTTTTTTCGAGACGCTGTTAACGGTAATAAATTCGTACCAGCCATAGATCTTGAGATACAAATTTGTACTTCTTGCAATCAGAATTTCTGCTATTGGTCCGACACTTAGGAATTCTGAGTCCAGCGATTTTATATTTGATAAGTAATTAAATGTTGATAGAGAAAAAAATCTTATCCCTAACGAATATTGAAAGATGTTGAATGCGGCAGTAATTCTTGGTTCACAATAGATTTCTCGAAGATACCTTGTTGGACGCGAAGTAAATTCATTCCACTTTAAATCGCCCTGTTCTGATAGTTTAACATAACCAAATAGTGAAAGTGTTAGTCGTTTATTAAAAGAATAGTTTGTAGAATCTGTTGCGGTGAACTGTCTGAAGGAATAACTCTTAATATTAGGATTCAGATCCTGGAAATCATAAACTGTGTAGTTCGCCGATACCTCAAAACTGTTTGTAGAACCGAATTTGGCGCCTTTATAAGCTCCTCCCGCTGCGAGCTTTAGAATCCGGTTAATGTTATTGTTCGAGCTTTTTTGTGAAAAGATGTAAACTGTTTGGTTATACGTGCCTTCTGCATTAATAAATCCTTGAAAGAATGGGGTGAACTGTCGAGTGTAACGCAGCCTGATAATTGAAAGAAGTTCGTCACGGTCATCAAAATTTTCTTCACTTGGTGTGTCGTATCTTAGCTTGTTATGCAATATGCTTAAATAAAGGTGATCAGATTGAGATAGTTGTAAATCCCCTAAAAACGATAAAGATGCCCTAACTGAATTATTATTTTTTCTAGCTTCAAGCTGAACCCGATCTTGATAGATATTCTCCGACACAGATGATAATCTTTCAGCTAAATTTTTCTCATCACGTTCGGAATAAATTGCACGCAGCAATCCATTAAAATTTTTTGAACTATAGGAAAGAATAGTTTCGAAGTCGAGTTTTAACTCATTTATCTCCGAATCGAAGATTGATGTTGTAGCATTCTGTATTGATTTGTAGCGAGTATCTCTTTCTATCTTTCTCCAATTAACAATTCCAGACATGTCCAACGAAAAAAGATTGAATAAATTATTGTACTGCAGCCGATCTTGAATCAAATAACTGGTCTCAATTCTGCTTTGAATGTTATTCGAAACGTTATACTCTTTTGAAGTAATTGAGTCGGCCTCAAAGTAAAAATCCTTTCTGTTTTGTGAATAAGCTGCATTGATCACATTAGAAATTTCGGTAGTAAACTCTCTATTCAGCAAAAGTCCATAGTATCTTATCGTATTTTTCCTTGGTGAGATATCTTCATTTCTGAATTTTAAGTTGGAAGAGATCATTAAATCAGATAAGTCAATGGGATTCAGAAGGGCTTCGGCACCATATAACAATCCATTGTCATCGTTAAGTACCTGCCTATTATGTAAGTAACCTAAAAATGGTGCGAAGAAAAGGTTTTCAACCGGATGTAATTGTGAGAAAAGAAAAAGTTGGTTTGAAGATGCCTGGTTTATCTCAATTCTTCTGTTATCTGAAAAAATGTTACTGTTAAATCCTAAACCGAGTGATAAATTATTATTAATTCGGTATTTAGTTTGCGCGGCTAAAAGCTGCTCATCACGAATACTTTTAACTGTTGATTTTACAAATGTAGAATTAAAATTTTCGACTACTCGAATTTCAAAATCATCCCATGCTTTTGTTACATCAAATCTAGAATTAAGATTGTATGTACTTAGCTGTTTATAAAATCTTGTGGATAAAAAATTAGTCGGGCTTGTACTTCTGATTAGTTCAAGACTATCTGTTACCTGCGGAAATGCTGTTTGTAATAAAGCCAGCAGCGTAATGAAAACATAATATTTTTGAATTCTCAATCGCTCAGTTAATAAAAAAAATATTTTTATTGAATTTCTTATCAAGGTTTGACCTTGAATTTGTAAAGAGGGGAAATACTGTTCGGTTCAGAATTGTTGTTTGAGAATGTAATCACCCGCCAATAATAATAAGTGTACGGATAAAGATATGAAGGATTGAACTTTACCTGAATAGCATCATCTATCACGTTTGAGGAAAAATCATCTGACCAGTATTCTCCATAATATTCATTTGTTTGAACTATTATTCGATAATCCGCTGGTACCTTTAAGGCTTTGATAATGAAATAACTAAAATAATTCACGAGTGAATCGTTTGATGGAAAAATTTGAGCTGCCATTTCATAAGCTTGATCAATAACTAAGCTGCTTTCATCGCTCAACAAGCCGCCCTTATCAACAGCACGAATTTTATAATTATAGTCTTTATAAATCTCTATACTATTTGTATCATTGAATTGAATATCACTCGTAAAACCAATTAGACTCAGGCTGTCAGCCGTGAAGGAAGAATTCGTGCTGCGATAAAGATTATATCCTGAAATATCACTTTCATAATTAGGTTCCCAACTAAGAAAAATAGAAATCTTTCCTTCCCAATTTCTTGCATTGATAGTAATATATCTTAATTTTTGAGGGTTATATCTATTAATCGGAGCAGCAGAAACCTCTGCAGATTTCTGACTTTCCTCACCCCAAACATCAGCTGCTGAAATCTGATAAAGGTAAGTTTCATCATAGCTTAATGAATCGTCGAACCAGTAACTGTTTGTTGTGAATGCCAGGAAGTTATACTCGGTGTTACTCGTTTTTCGATAAACGTTGTAACCTTTTAAATCAACCTCGTTATTCGGATTCCATTCGACTAAAATTTCTCCATCCGAAGCATAAAAAATTTGAACTCCTACTGGAACGGCCGGTGGAATCCCATCATCTTTTTGATTTGCGTCGGTCGGACGTTCACATCCAACAGAAGATAATATTGTAAAAATTAAGTAAGAAAAGAGAAAAAACCGAATGGATTTCATCTTGATAGAACAACAAAAAATGTTATCTGCTAATTTCAATTGAGTCAACTATTTAAAGAATACTTTCACTTACAATGATATTAATTATCTGAACAAAAATCAGCATTAAATGTTGATAAATGAAAGGGTTTTAAATTGACAATCATTCATTTTTTGAATAAGTTTTGCAAACAAAAAACAGCCATCAAATAAATGTTAGAGCAATATTTACCGGTTTTTATCGTACTTGGAATAGCAGCGATTTTTGGAGTTGCAACCGTTCTATCTTCAAAAATATTTGGTCCCCAAAGACCAACCAGTGAAAAGCTTTCGACATATGAAAGCGGAATGAAACCGGTTGGGACTACCAGCGAGCGGGTCTCAATCAAATATTACCTTGTTGCTATGCTGTTTATAATCTTCGATTTGGAAGTAATATTTGTATATCCTTGGGCTGTTCAATTCAAAAAATTATTTAACCAATTTGGAATTTCTGTCTTCTTATCAATGTTTATTTTTTTAGTGATATTTGAAATAGGATACTTGTACGTTTACAAAAAGGGTGGTTTTAAATGGGATTAGAAGCAAAATTAACTCAAGATGGATTTCTGGTTACAAAACTCGATGCTATTCTTGCTTGGTCGCGCAAGAGTTCAGTATGGCCAATGCCAATGGGAATATCTTGCTGTGCAATTGAAATGATGGCTGCTGCAGATCCAAAATATGACATCGCACGTTTTGGATCCGAAGTGATGAGATTTACTCCGCGGCAATGCGATTTGATGTTAGTGGCTGGTACAGTTACTTATAAAATGTCACATGTAGTTAAAAAAATATATGACCAGATGCCCGATCCGAAATGGGTAATTGCAATGGGTGCATGCACATCCACTGGTGGCATGTACAGATCTTATCCGGTTGTTCAGGGGATTGATCAGTTCTTGCCTGTTGATATTTATGTGGCTGGATGCCCGCCGCGTCCGGAAAATCTCATAAATGCTTTAATTCAGATTCAGGAAAAAATAGGCAGAACTAAAGCAAGGGAGTTCCCAAATAAACCCTTACCAGAGCTTAATGTAATTCAAAATAATTGATTTAGAAACTGTGAAAGAAACTATCCTCACACGCCTGAAAGCAAGTTTACCTAATATTCAGATTGAAACTACTGAATATAAAGATGAATTAACCTTACAAGTTCAGAAGAAAGATATAGTTGAGGTTTGCAAAGTTCTTAAGGAAGATGCTGAATTAAGATTTTTACTTTCTGAGGACATTACAGCTGTTGACTGGGCCAGAAGAAAAGACAGATTCACCGTTGTATATCATGTTTTTTCTCTAAAAAATAAATTTACACTTGTTGTTAAAGCAGATGTTGATGAATCAGAGTGTAACATTGATTCCGTCTCCTCAGTATGGAGAGCTGCAAATTGGCAGGAACGGGAAGTTTATGATATGTATGGAATCAAATTCAATAATCATCCAGATTTAAGAAGAATGTATATGCCGGAGGAGTTTGAACATTTTCCACTGAAAAAAGATTTTCCGCTTCTTGGTATTCCGGGTTCTTTATCATTACCAAAAAAATAAATTCAAATGGAAATTTTAAATAACGATCAAATCCATCCTAAAATAATAGAAGCGCTGCTAAAGGCGGATAGTAAAATATCCGTTGATGATGCCTTAGAAAATGAAATGATTCTGAATATGGGTCCGCAGCATCCGGCAACTCATGGTGTTTTAAGATTAGTTTTACGGCTTGATGGCGAAACAGTTGTTGCATGTGTTCCAGAACTTGGCTATCTGCACCGCGGTTACGAAAAGATGGCCGAGAACATGTCTTACAATGAATTCATTCCACATACCGATCGCTTGGATTATTTAGCTCCACTTTGTAACAATGTAGCTTGGGTGTTAGCAGTTGAAAAGTTAGCGGGTATCGAAGCTCCTCCAAGAGCACAATACATTAGAATGTTAGTATCTGAACTTTCGAGGATTGCCTCACATTTAGTTGCTGTTGGTTCAATGGCTATGGATGTTGGTGCTCTGACTGTTTTATTGTGGACTTTTCGTGAGCGGGAGAAAATTCTTGATATATGGGATATCATCTGTGGTGCACGATTTACAAATAGCTTTACAAGAGTCGGCGGTGTTGCAAATGATATGCAGCCGGAAGCTAAAGAAAAAGTTGAGTGGTTTATAAATCAATTTGATGAAAATTTAGAAGAATGTGAGAAACTCTTAAATTCCAATCGAATATTCATTGATAGATTGGAAGGTGTTGGAGTCATTTCGGGAACTGACGCATTAGATCTTGGATTAACCGGTCCAAATTTGCGCGGTAGCGGTATTGATTATGACATAAGACGGTATAAACCTTATTTATTTTATAATGAAATGGACTTTAACGTTATTACTTACCCCGAAGGTGATTGCTTAGCTCGATATTTTGTAAGAATTGACGAAATGAGAGAAAGCATTAAAATCGTTCGACAAATTTTAGATAAAATTCCTCAGGGTGATATTCAGGCAAACCGGCCCAAAAAAGTTCTACCTAAAAAGTACGAAGTTTACTCGAAGATGGAAGAACTAATTCATGATTTTATGATAATCAACTTCGGAATAAATCCACCAGTTGGGGAAATATATCATGCAGTCGAAAATCCAAAGGGTGAACTTGGAATATATTTTGTTAGCAAGGGAGAAGGGCATCCTTGGAAATGTAAAATCAGATCACCTTCTTTCAATAATTTGCAATCAGTTCCGCACTTGGTAAAAGGACATATGGTGTCTGACATTGTTGCGATCATAGGAAGCATTGACCCGGTGATGGGTGAAGCAGATAAATAATAATTTCAGAATAAATAATTAATCAGATGGATTTCAACTTTACACAAGAAAATTTAGTTAAAGTAAGCGAGGCCATAAAAAGATATCCTGATAAAAAAGCAGCCATAATGCCATCCCTCTGGATTGCACAGGAACAAAATGGCTGGATATCCAGCGAAGTAATGCAAGAAGTTGCTAAGATCTTAGAAATAAGCCCTGAAGATGTTTTGGGCGTGGTAACTTTCTACACTATGTACCATCAGAAACCGATGGGTAAGTATCATTTACAGGTTTGCACAAATGTTTCTTGCATGCTGCGGGGTGGCTACGAAATATTTGAAAATGTTAAGAAAAGTTTAGGCATTGAAAATATGCAGGTTACTTCTGATCACGAATTTTCTTTGGAAGAGGTTGAATGCATGGGAGCTTGCGGTTCCGCTCCGATGATAGCTGTAAACGAAGATTATTTTGAAGATTTATCTGTTGAAAAAGTTAATAAGATTATTGACGACTTAAAGAAAACGGCTTAATGGAAAAAATTGTTCTCCCCGAAATAAAAGATATTCACCTATTAGACTTTTACTTAGCGAATGGAGGATTTAGCGCTGCTAAAAAAGCATTCGGTCAGTCTCCCGACGATATTATCGATCAAGTAAAAAAATCCGGTTTACGTGGAAGAGGCGGCGCAGCTTTTTCTGCTGGTTTGAAATGGAGTTTCATGCCTAAAACCACAACTAAGGAAAAGTACTTATGTGTAAACGGAGATGAAAGTGAGCCCGGCTCATTCAAAGATAGACAAATATTTGAGTTCAATCCTCACCAATTAATTGAAGGTATTCTTATTACGTGCTACGCTATCGGAGCGAAGACTTGCTACGTTTATATTCGTGGTGAATATCATAAGTGGATTAAGCTATTTGAGAAAGCACTTTCGGATGCTTACGAGAATGGTTTTGTTGGTTCAAAAATGAAAGAAAAATTTGAAACCGATTTTTTCTGTGATATACATGTTCACAAAGGCGCCGGAGCTTACATCTGTGGTGAAGAATCTTCCCTAATGAATTCCATCGAAGGAAAAAGGGGATATCCTCGGGTTAAACCACCGTTTCCGGCACAGTATGGTTTATGGGGTTGTCCAACTACGGTAAATAACGTTGAGACAATTGCGAATGTTCCACCCATTATTGCAAAAGGTTGGGGTTGGTTCTCAAAAATTGGTGAAACGAAACATCCTGGAACAATTCTTTATGGAATAAGCGGTCATGTTAACAAACCAGGAGTTTATGAACTTCCGTCCGGTACATTGCTTACTGATTTGATTTATAATTATGCTGGAGGAGTTCCGGGTAATAAAAAAATTCTTTGTGTGATACCCGGTGGCAGCTCAATGCCTCCATTACGGGGTGATCAACTCGAAGGCGTTAAAATGGATGCGGAATCACTTAAAGCTGCCGGATCTGCAATAGGTACTGGTGGAGTTATGGTTATGGATGAAGATACTGATCTTGTGAAAGTACTAGCACGAATTGCAAAATTTTATTACCACGAAAGCTGCGGACAGTGTACACCTTGCCGAGAGGGAACGGGCTGGATGTTAAAAATTCTAAATCGAATTTTAAGAGGTGAAGGATCGGTTAATGATCTTGATCTTTTAATATCTGTAGCAAATAATATTGAGGGAAATACAATTTGTGCATTAGGTGAGGCCGCTGCTTGGCCTGTAAAATTTATGGTGATGAGATTCAGAGATTATTTCGAAAAAAGAGTGAAGAAGGAAATTAAACTTCCAATTGCTAATAAAGTCCATTCAATGAGAAATACTGAATTTCCACTTTCGGAGATTAAGAATTAACTGTCAATATTTCCTGCTTGATTTTGTAGACACAAAAAATCCTCTCTGAAAAGAGAGGATTTTTATTACTAGCTAACTAGGTTATTGTCTGTGTCCCATTTCTCTATCTAACATAAATAAACCGCTTTTATTGTCACCAACCATTTTCATTTTTTCAAGGATGTTGCTCGCATTAGCTTCTTCCTCAACTTGTTCAGCAACAAACCATTGGAAAAATTGAGTAGTGGCATGGTCTTTTTCTTGAGTAGCGAGATCCACAATGTTATTTATACAAGCAGAAATATGCTGCTCATGCTTCAAAGTTTCCTGAAAAACTTCTAATGGTGACTTCCAGAGAGCTTTTGGAGTCTCAATCTTACTAAGCACAATTTTTCCATCCCTTTGAAGAATGTAATCATAAATTTTCATGCCGTGCTCGTTCTCTTCTTGCGATTGTAATCTCATCCATTTTGCAAATCCATCATAATTCAGACTGCTGAAATAAGTGGACATAGATAAATACAAATATGATGAATATAATTCCTCATTTATTTGTTTGTTAAGGATTTTTAGAATTTTTTCTTTAATCATGATGTGCCTCTATAATTTGTTAAAATTTGCTATCTGAATCTAAAGAATTATAAAAATGACTGCAAGATTTGTGGTCAAAATATGTTACAAATAAATTAATATATGCATAACCATAGTAATTTACTTGAAAATTGAAGGTTTATTATTCTCATATCACTAAATTAAGCGTACTCGTAAGTCTGCGGAAAGGCTTGATACACCAACTACTTACCTTTTTATTGGACTAACATTTCGATATATTTGCGCTCAAAAAATTATTTATTCTCCACTTTGAAGGTAAAATTGTGAACCTTAAAGCTTTGAATCCAGAACAAAGAAAAGCAATAGAATATAATGATGGACCAATTATGGTTGTTGCCGGCGCCGGTTCCGGAAAAACTAGGGTTCTTACATACAAAATTGCCTATTTGATTGACAAGGGTTACCCTCCTGATAAAATATTAGCTTTGACGTTCACAAACAAAGCTGCAAATGAAATGAAGGAGAGAATTAAGGATTTGATTGGTAACAAATCCGGCGCGCTTTGGATGGGTACTTTCCATTCAGTTTTTGCTAGAATTCTTAGAACTGAAGCAAAACACTTAGATTATCGCCCCAATTTTTCTATCTATGATACTGATGATACTCATTCATTAGTTCAAAACATCATATCAAATTTTAATATTGAAGTTGAATCCTTAACCGCCAACTCAGTTAGACATCGAATAAGCTATTTGAAGAATCACATGATTATGCCCAAGGAGTTCAGGAAAAAACATATTACGTCTTTCATCGATGAAAAAATTGCAGATATATACGATGAATATCAGAAAAGATTATTCGCAAACAATTCGATGGATTTTGAGGATCTATTACTAAAACCGATTGAATTGTTTAATAGAAACGAGAGAACACATCAGAAATACCGTAAGTTATTCGACTATATCCTTGTTGATGAATTTCAAGATACTAACAAAGCGCAATATGAACTAATTAAATTGTTAGTCTCCAGAAATGGCAATTTATGTGTGGTAGGCGATGATGCTCAGAGCATTTATAGCTGGAGAGGTGCCAATTTTAAAAACATAACTGATTTTGAAAAGGATTTTCCCAAGCACAAAATTTTTAAACTAGAACAAAACTATCGTTCAACAAAAGTTATTTTACAAGCAGCAGATTCAGTTATAAGGCATAATAAAGAGCAAATAATTAAAACTTTATGGACGGAAAATAATGACGGCGAGCTCTTAACCCTTGTTCGTTGTGCTGATGAGAAAGATGAAGCGTTTCAAATTGCAAAATATGTTAAAAAGGAAGTATCGAAGAAAAAACTTTCTTTGAATGATTTTGCCGTGCTTTACAGAACTAATGCACAATCAAGAGCTCTTGAAGATATTTTTAGAAAAGAAAAAATTCCATACACAATTCTTGGTGGAATTGAGTTTCATAAACGTAAAGAAGTAAAAGACGTGGTAGCGTATCTTAGGGTTATCTCAAATCAAAATGATGAAGAAAGCTTATTGAGAATAATGAACTTTCCGCAGCGAGGAATTGGAAGTACTACTTTAAAACGAATGATAACTTTCGCCAGAAAACACGATCTTAATCTTTTTGAAACAATGTCAAGGGTTTTTGAAGTAATAGACATAAAAGAAAGAATTCAAAAGAACGTAAAGCAGTTTCGTGTACTTCTCGATAAATACATCGGATTGAAAGATAAACTATCAGTTGGTGAACTTTCCCGCGCTCTTGTTGATGAATTGGGAATCCTTAGAATGTTTAAAGAGGAGAATACACCGGAATCAATTGCACGCTGGGATAATATAAATGAATTGTTGTCATCACTAAGTGAATTTTCAAACGAAAATAAAGACGCAAAGCTTGAGGCTTATCTTGAAGAGGTTTCTCTAATGTCTGACGTAGACAATTATGACGAAGACAAAAATGTTGTCACATTTCTAACAGTTCACAGTGCCAAAGGACTAGAGTTTCCAATCGTGTTCATATCAGGTTGCGAAGAAGATATTTTCCCGCTTTCGAATAGGTTCAGTTCCGATACACAGCTTGAAGAGGAGAGACGTTTGTTTTACGTTGCAATTACTCGAGCAATGAACAAAGT
>JBGSOQ010000466.1:0-5185 GCA_041739035.1 Ignavibacteriaceae bacterium
ATTGAGGATGAGGCAGATATGATAGTTGAATGTGAAGCTTCATCTTCGGATGACACAATTGAGAATTTGCGCCTTTCCAAAATTGATATTGTACTTCTCGACATTTCTATGCCAGGTAAAAGCGGGCTTGATCTTCTTCAAGATTTAAAGAATGAGTTTCCTGAAATCCGAATATTGGTTTTAAGTGCTCTGGCCGAAGAAATCTATGCTAAACGTGCACTCAAAAGCGGTGCTCACGGATTTATAAACAAAGAAAGCGCACCGGAAGAGTTGATTAAGGCCATCAGAAAAGTTTTTTCCGGTAAAAAATATGTCAGTCCTCAACTTGCTGAAATTCTTGTTGATGATTTATCAGCTGGGAGCGAACGATTTTTGCATGATAAGCTGTCAGATAGAGAATTTGAAGTATTGAGAATGATAGGATCGGGAAAATCAGTTGGAGATATCGCCAAACATCTTAATCTCAGCATCACAACAATTAGCACTTACAGAACTCGTATTTTAGAAAAAATGGGATTGAAAAATAACTCTGAGATTATTCGATATTGTGTAAACGAAAAACTATTGAATGATCAATAATTCTAATTTCCTCCAATCAAAATAATATTCCTTTTGATTGTAGTCTAAACCATTACAAATCCCGCGTATTTTTACTACAAATTAAATATATCTCAAACTATATCAGATTGAGTGATTATTTCCAATTTTTCACTCAAATTTATTATGGAAATATTAATGCGTGTTCTAATTGCGGATGATTCGGAAATCATCCGTGAAAAACTTAAAGATTTATTGAATGACGTTGAAGGTATCGAAATTGTAGATATAGCTTCCGACGGTTTAGAAAGTGTAGAAAAATTTTGGAAGCATAGACCTGATATAGTCTTGTTGGACCTTAATATGCCTAAACTCGATGGCATTCAAGTGCTTCAGAACATTAAAACCAATGAATTCCCAATGGTTGTAATAGTGATAACTAATTATTGCAACGAATACTACAGAGAAGTATGCTTTCAGCATGGTGCAGATTATTTCCTAGATAAATCAAAAGAGTTTTTCAAAGTGTATGAAATTTGTGAACAACTTATTCTGGAAAAAAAACAGCAAGATTCAGTTAATTAAATAAAAAGCGGGCTTGTATTAATTATGTTCGAGCGTAAAATTATAATTGAGAATGATTTAGCATATAAGATATTCTTTGAGAATTCCCCTTCAGGCATTTGCATTACACAAGTTAGTGGTAAAATGAAAGTAAATCCGGCATTTTGCCAAATGCTTGGTTATTCTGAAGATGACTTCCCATCAGTACATTGGGATCATTTGACTCATCATGATGATGTTGAAAAATGTAAGTCAGTATTTAATGATTTGACGAACGGGTGTGCAAATTCTTTAAGTCTTGAAAAAAGATATATTACTAAAAGCAGAAATCTAATTTGGGTTAACGAAAGTATAACAATCCACAAAGATGAAAAAGATAAACCACTTTTTTTTGTATGCACTGCAACTGATATAACCGAGAGTAAAAAAGCAGTGGATCGTTTTGTAAAGAGTGATGAGGATTTCAAAACATTTTTCGATAATAATCTTTCTGGAAATTTTATAACAACAGAGGAAGGACAAATATTACTTTCTAATAAACGATTTAGAGAGATTTTTGGATTTGAATCCGAAGAACATGCGCTAAATACTAATATTATTTCTATCTATAAAAATCCGGAGGAGAGGAAGTTTTTATTAGAAAAAATCTTGAAAGAGAAAAGACTTGAGAACTATGAAATGGAAATGCTCAAACTTGATGGAAGAACAGTCCACGTGCTGGTAAATATTCTTGGGCGATTCAAGACAAATGGTGAATTAGACGGACTTTTAGGATACTTAAATGATGTTAGTGAACAAAAACTGGTAAATGAAAAAATTAATCATCTTTCGGTTGCTGTAGAGCAAAGTCCGGCTTCAATTTTAATTACTGATGTAGAAGGTAATATCCAATACGTTAATCCTAAATGTGTTGAAATTACAGGCTACAGTAAGGAGGATTTGATCGGGAAGAATCCTAAAGTTTTAAAATCGGGGGAAACATCCGAAATAGAATACAGAGAGTTGTGGAAAACAATTAAAGCCGGCGGCGAGTGGCGAGGTGAATTTCACAACAAGAAAAAGAACGGAGAACTATATTGGGAGTTTGCTTCAATTTCACCCATTAAAAATGAGAAAGGTGAAGTGACAAACTTTCTAGCTGTAAAGGAGGATATTACAGATAGAAAAAAATCAGAACAGGAACTGATATTAGCAAAAGAAAAAGCTGAAGAAATAAATAGAGTAAAATCAAATTTCTTTTCAAACATGAGTCATGAGCTTAGAACTCCATTAAGCGGCATTTTAGGTTTTACTGAATTGCTGCAAGAAGAAATCAAGAACCCTGAACATAAACGAATGCTGGACGGAGTTCATTTAAGCGGGCAGAGGCTGCTGGATACGCTGAATAAGATTCTTCAAATCTCCAAAATTGAATCTGAAAAACTGAATCCCAAAATCGAACGTATCTATTTACCCTTCTTAATTCAATCTTTAGTTTCTGAATTTGAAGCTACCATGATGACCAAAGGGCTTTTCATAAAGCTTGATTATGAAAATGATAATCTTTTTGCTGATTTAGATAAAGATTTATTCAGAACAATACTTAACAATTTGCTTTCAAATGCTATTAAGTTTACTCCTTCAGGAGGAATTATTATTCACTGTAAGAATGTTATTGAAAATGGTACAAATCGAATTGTTCTGAAAGTTTCAGATTCCGGAATTGGGATCTCTCACAAAGATCAAGAAGTAATTTTTGAAGAATTCCGGCAGGCAAGTGAAGGCTTAAACCGGTTATATGAAGGCACTGGATTAGGTTTGACTATTGTTAAAAGGTATACAGAAATAATGGGCGGCACTGTATCTGTGAAAAGTGAACCTGGAAATGGTACAACGTTCACATTGAGTTTTGCAGGTCTGACAAAAGGCCAGATGGAAGCGGACACTGAAAATACTGCTGTGAGCGAAAAATTTCCTGAAGATAATAAAGAAAATATGCTGCATAAATCTTTAGTCCTTTTGGTTGAGGATGACATGCTCAACAGCGAGATGGTGGAAGTTTTTTTACATGATTATTGCAAATTACATATTGCAAGAAGCGGAGAAGAGGCTCTCGAAAGAATTACGAAATATAAGTACGATGCTTTTTTAATGGATATTGCACTCGGTTCCGGCATGAGCGGGTTGCAGACCTCAAATGTAATCAGGTCTACACCTGGTTATGAGGGTGTACCTATAATTGCGGTCACTGCCTATGCAATGAGTGGAGAAAAGGAGAAATTCCTAGCGGCAGGATTAACCGATTATATTTCCAAACCATTCACCAATACTGAGCTTATAAACGCATTAGATAAAGCCTTAAGCAAAAAGAAAGAATAGTTGTTTCGTTGTCAGGGTCATTTCTAAATTAATTCTACGTATATTTTTTTTGTTAATCCTTTTTAATTACTTTTACCCGTAATTAACTCATCTATTCAGTCATCTTTAGGAGAAATATCTATGAGCCTTACCAACAAAGCATTAGCAGAGTTCTTCGGAACATTCTGGCTGGTTCTTGGAGGATGCGGAAGCGCTGTCATAGCTGCGGCTTTTCCAGGTGTTGGCATTGGTCTTCTTGGAGTTGCGTTAGCTTTTGGATTAACTGTACTTACAATGGCTTTTGCAATCGGGCATATTTCAGGTTGTCATCTTAATCCTGCAGTAACTTTAGGTTTATGGGCTGGCGGCAGATTCAAAGCATCTGAAATCTTACCTTACATTGTTGCACAAGTTCTTGGAGCAATTGCAGGTGCCGGTGTTCTTTATCTTATCGCAAGCGGTCAAGCAGGATTTGATATAAGCGGTGGTTTAGCATCTAATGGTTATGCCGAACACTCACCGGGATTTTATTCTCTATCTTCAGGATTCATCACTGAAGTTGTTATGACTTTCATGTTTCTGCTTATTATTATGGGTAGTACAGATAGTAGAGCACCAAAAGGATTTGCTCCAATAGCTATCGGGCTCGGCTTAACTTTAATACATTTGATCAGTATTCCTGTAACAAATACATCTGTTAATCCTGCCAGAAGTACCGGTCCGGCAATATTTGTCGGCGGTTGGGCTTTGGGTCAATTATGGATGTTTTGGTTAGCGCCGATTATTGGCGGTTTATTAGGTGGATTTGTTTATGGTTTTATAGCTGGAAAGGCAAAAGAGTAAATCCAATTTTAAGTGAGATTCACTTTAGCAACGCTTTCAATCTTTAAGTGAGTCTCACTTATTTTAATTCTCTGATTTATTTGCTTTCACTCTGATTTCAAACTTATCGGTCAGCTTATTTTCCATCATCTGAATATCTGCTCTAACTCCTGTGCTGCGTAAACGAAAATCTGATATTGAAACAGTATCGACTGAATAACCATTAGTAACCGAAATAGCGATACAAAAATCTAAATCCTTTAGGGCATCTGATCTAGTTACATAGATTTTATTAGCCTCACTTTGATAAACACCCGCTTTATTAGCTACGAAAATCATGCTGTTTTGATTACTCTTATAAAACATACAAAGCATAGCAGAATTGCTATCGTCTCTATGAACGGGG
Source organism: Ignavibacteriaceae bacterium (assembly GCA_041739035.1). Lineage (GTDB taxonomy): Bacteria > Bacteroidota > Ignavibacteria > Ignavibacteriales > Ignavibacteriaceae > XYD12-FULL-36-8. The sequence goes on from JBGSOQ010000466.1 coordinate 4,667, forward strand.
TTACCGTACTTTTTTATTACTTGGCTTTGCTTTTTCCCGATCATGTAATGTACGTTAATATCCTGTGCTGGCATAAGAATACTCAATGCAAAAGAATAAAGAATTATGAAAAACATATTTGTTGTTTTCATTTTAACCTCACTAAAATAAAATTGAATTTTGTAGATAAAACTTGGAGAAGATTAAAGAATTTTTGTAGGGCCGAAGCTCTTTGGATGGGAGAAATGGAAAAGTCTTGCACTAATTCCAATTTGTTCATTTTAGCCAATAAGCAAAAATTACTACTCGAATTTTAGAACAAAATTCAATTACAATCAATTTAAATATTCAGTATGATTGTCTTGTCTTACTCAGATAACTCTGGTATTAATTTGCAAGTGCAATGTGTTCTGTATCACTCACTAATTGACAACCCGCAATCAAAGGTGTATCTTAACACCAGCTAAAATTATCAGAACAACACTCCGCCTTTCAAATAAATATTGAAAGATTAACCCGAAGTTCATTTTGTAGTTCTAG
>JBGSOQ010000003.1:0-1827 GCA_041739035.1 Ignavibacteriaceae bacterium
GGCAGGAAGGAGAGAAAAACATCAGTATGGTCAATCGGATAGTTTTCAAGCGCTGACCTTACATTTGACATAATATTGTTGTGAGTAAGCATTACACCTTTAGGTTCGCCTGTGGTTCCTGAAGTGTAAATTATTGTGCACAATTCATTCTCTTTCACTGTATTCATTCTTTTCTTAAACAAACCAGGCTCTGTTGATTTTAAGGTTTTACCTAAATCTTGAACTTCTCCAAATGTGTAAATGAATTTCTCTTCGTGGGCAGTGTCTGTTTCGTTAAGCACAACAACGAATTTTAAGTAACGTAAATTATGTTTTATCTTCAATATTTTATTAAGCTGAAATTTAGTGGAGATGATTACTCCCTTAGATTCAGAATTGTTTAGAATGAACTCAATTGACTCCGCTGTAAGCGAAGGGTAAATAGGAACATTTATGGCACCTAACCCAAGAATTGCCATATCGGAATAAACCCACTCGGGTCTATTTTCAGAAATAATTGCAATCTTATCATTTTTTAAAGTTCCCAATGCGGCTAACCCGAAAGCAAAATTCTCTGTTTGCATTTTGAATTCAGAATATGAAATCCCCTGGTACTTACCGTCCACCTTGCGGTACATCAAGTTTTTAGTTGCTTTTTTACTATGTACTTCTGTAAGAAATACAAACAGTTCGGGGATAGTTTTGAAGTCAGCTAAAAGTGCCATATGCTACTCCTAAAAAGTGTAAGAAATAGATAAAAGAATGACTGTTAATTGTTTACGTTCGCCAAAATATTTTATTTTTATTAAAAAAGCTAATGGCATTATTAAAAAGGTTTTTCCTTAAATATCACGAATTGTCAGGTAGCCGTTCCTATGTAAGATTTAGACAAAAAATGCCATTATTTTATGAATAATGACCCCGGATGAAAATTGTTTATAAAAGCCAAAAACAGTAAGTTTTATCATCTTTTTTGATAAAATTATTCACAGGAGAATGAATATGAAAGTTAAAGCTTTCAAGAATGAACCATTCAATGACTTTTCAATAAAATCAACCATTGAGAAACAGAAAAAAGCTATTCAGCAGGTAAGAACAAAACTGGGTAAGACTTACGATTTGTTTATCGGCGGTAAGCAATATCAAACAATAAATAAATTTAATTCGTATAATCCTTCAGACAAAGATGAAGTGATTGCTACATTCTCAAAAGGAACTTCTGATCTTGTAAATCTAGCAGTTGATACCGCTTACGATAAATTCCAAGAATGGCAATATGTTTCTGCAGAAAAAAAAGCAAAGATATTACTTAAAGCAGCAAGCATTGCCCGCAAAAGAAAATTTGAAATTAATGCTTGGATGATTCTGGAAGCAGGTAAAAACTTTGCGGAAGCCGATGGTGACACTGCAGAGGCTATTGACTTCCTCGAATTTTACGCAAGGGAAATTTTAAGATATTCCTCAAAGCAGCCGCTTACACCCGTCAAAGGTGAAAAAAATGAGCTGGTTTACATTCCCTTAGGTGTTGGCGTTGTAATTCCACCATGGAATTTTCCTTTTGCAATTTTGGTTGGAATGACCTCAGCCGCAATTGTTTCGGGCAATACTGTTGTACTTAAACCTTCCAGCGACACTCCAATGATGGGTTATCTTTTTTATGAAATTATGAAGCAAGCCGGATTACCTGATGGAGTTCTTAACTTTGTTCCTGGTTCTGGTGGCGAAGTGGGAGATACTCTTGTTGCACATCCAAAGGTTAGGTTTATTGCTTTTACCGGCTCGATGGAAGTCGGAATTCACATCAACGAGTTAGCCGCTAAAGTTCAGCCTGGCCAGATTTGGCTTAAA
>JBGSOQ010000020.1:0-7442 GCA_041739035.1 Ignavibacteriaceae bacterium
CTTGCACAGAATTATCCAAATCCGTTTAATCCTTCAACTTCAATTGAATTTGTGATACCTCAAGCAGGATTTGTAAATCTTTCAGTATTCAATTTACTCGGTGAGAAAGTTGCCGAACTGGTAAATGAAACTAAAGAAAGTGGGAATCACACGATTATATTTGATGCAAGTAATCTTTCAAGTGGTACTTATATTTATACTTTAAGCGTAAATGGTAATATCGTAACCAAGAAGATGACTCTTATCAAGTAATTTTCAGTTAACAATTATCAATAAAAAGCGGTCTTTGGGCCGCTTTTTTTATTCTCATTTCTTCATCTTCCCTTTTTCAATATTGAAAAAACTGTTCGCCAAAGGCTTCATTTTTTATGATTTTCTTTGTTTAATAAGATAAAACCATATAAAAAAAAGTTTATTTGCTGGCACATTTTATGTGTAAATGAGTAGACTTAAAATTCATAAGCAGAATTAGTTTAATAAATGAAAACATTTCATGGCGGTGTTCATCCTTCAGAAGAAAAGAATTTAACTGAAAATTTACCGTTTGAATTTTTACAGCTAAAGTCACAAATTACTTTGCCACTCGCACAGCACCTTGGCAGACAAGCAAAACCAAAAGTGAAGAAAGGTTCTGCAGTTGTTCAAGGTGAATTAATTGCAGAAGCAGATGGTTTTGTCTCTGCACCAATACACAGCTCAGTTTGTGGAACAGTTGCCAGCTTAGGTAAAACTGATACTGTAAGTGGATTCCCAAAAGATTCTATTGTAATAACTCCTAATGGACAAACCGAAAAAAGTTTTTTGCCGACTCTTGATCCTCAAACCATTACATCCGCTGAAATTCGGCAGAGAGTAGCTGATGCAGGTATCGTAGGTCAAGGCGGTGCAGCATTTCCAACTTCTGTTAAGCTAATGCCTCCTGAAAATAAAGTAATTGATCTAGTAATTCTTAACGGCTGCGAATGCGAACCGTATCTCACAAGAGATTATAGATTCATGCTTGAGAGACCTGATGCAGTAATTTTAGGTTTAAAGTTGATAATGAAAGCTCTTGGCGTAAGAGAAGGAATAATTGGAATTGAGGATAATAAACCAAAAGCTATTGAAGAATTAAGATCACTTCTAAAAAATGAAAATTCAATTAAGGTGTTAGCACTAAAGACAAAGTATCCTCAAGGTGCCGAGAAAATGCTTATCAAAGCCGCAACAGGAAAGGAAGTTCCTGTTGGAAAACTTCCGCTTGATGTTGGAATAGTTATTCAAAATGTGGGCACGGCAGTTTCAATTCACGATGCCGTTGTGAAAGGCGAACCCTTAATTACTGCGGCCTTAACAGTTTCAGGTAAAGGAATTAAAAATCCTAAAAATGTAATTGTTCCAGTTGGAACTCCGATCCTCGATGTAATTGATTTTTGCGGCGGTGTAACTGAGGATGCAGCAAAAGTGGTTGTTGGTGGACCAATGATGGGAGTGGCACAGTTTAATTTATCAGCTCCAATAATGAAGGCAACTTCCGGAATAGTTGTGCTAACTCAGAAAGAAGTTGAAGAAAAAGATGAAACACCTTGCTTGCGATGCGGGCAGTGCATCGATGCTTGTCCGTTAGGATTGATGCCAACCAAATTGGTACGCTACACACAACTTGAAAAATATGAAGAAGCTGAAGAAATCGGAATTACAGTTTGTATGGAATGCGGGACTTGCGCTTTCACGTGTCCGGCAAATATTCCTTTAGTTCAGTGGATACGGTTGGGAAAGCAAAAGGTTAATCATTTGCAACGAAAGAGGGCTGTAGCTAAGTAAATGCATAGCCACAACCTTTAGGTTGTGAGTAAATTGTATAATAAAAATTTGGGTTTCGCCATACCAATAGAAATTTTGGGCTAAAGCCCCGGAACGTTGTCAGGATATTTATTCTCCGGCATAAATGCCGGAGCTATTTTAAGTTATGCAACGCTTCCTAAATGTAAGGGCTATTAAAAAATATTTTTACAAAAAAATATGTCACAAGAAGCTGTAATAGAAACAAAACGAACAATTCAATTTGACTTAACTTCATCACCGCATCTTCATTCAGGATGGACGACAAAAAAAGTTATGTGGTTTGTGCTGTTATCGCTTGTTCCTTGCATAGTATCTGCTGTAATCTTTTTTGGATTTTATCAGCTTATGATTTTAGCGGTTGCAATGTTCTTTGCTGTAGGAACAGAGGCAGTAATTCAAAAAATTAGAAAACAAAAAATCAAAATTAACGATGGCAGTGCTGCATTAACCGGTTTGCTTCTTGCACTCACTCTTCCACCTAACTTTTCACTGTCAGCAACAGCAATTGGCGCTGTTGTTTCAATTGGAATTGGCAAACAAATATTTGGCGGACTTGGTTACAACATTTTCAATCCCGCACTTGTGGGAAGAGCATTTTTGCAAGCGGCTTTTCCAGTTGCAATAACAACTTGGACAAAACCAAGCTTAGCTGTTGATGCTGTTACCTCTGCAACTCCGCTCGCTTCATTTAAATTTGATAAAGTAATTACAGAAATTCAACCAATGTTCTTTGGAAATATCGGGGGCTGTCTTGGTGAAACATCTGGATTCGCAATATTAATCGGTGGTATTTTTCTTGTCGCAATCGGAATAGTTAATTGGAGAATCCCGCTTTCAATGATCCTCGGTATTTTTATTTTCGGAGGAATTTTCTATTTGCTTGATCCAACTAAATATCCCTCTCCGTTTTTTCAAATTTTTGCCGGAGGATTTTTATTCGGTACTTTCTTCATGGCAACAGATTGGGTTTCATCACCAATTACAGGGAAAGGAATGTGGATTTTCGGACTCGGTATTTCATTAATTGTTGTTGTGATAAGATTATTGGGCGGACTTCCAGAGGGAGTTATGTACGCAATTTTATTTATGAATGGATTGGTGCCGATTATAAACCGTTATACAAAACCAAGAATTTTCGGCTCAGTTTAAGAGGTAAGCAAATGAAAGAAATATTTCACATCTTAGCGACCCTTACTTTAATTGGTATTATAGCTGGTGGTTCACTTTCACTTGTAAACAATTGGGCTTCTCCAAAAATTCTTATCAATCAAAAAGCTGAGACCGAGCGAGCAATTTATCTTGTTCACCTCGACGGTAAAAAATATGAGGCAATGAAAGATGCCGGATTTGAAGTTTATAAGGTTTTTGATCAAACAGACAAATCAGTTGGATACTCACTTGTTTATGCGGGAAACGGATTCCAAGGTAAAATAAAAATGATGATCGGGCTTACAGATGATTTAAATAAAATCACCTCAATAGAAATTCTTGAGCAGTCTGAAACACCGGGGCTTGGCACAAAAATTCTTGAACCGACTTACAAAGATCAATACAAAGAATTAACACCATTGACAGGAATAAAGCTGGTAAAGGGTATCTCGCCATCAAACCCAAATGAAGTACAGGCAATTACCGGCGCAACAATTTCGAGCAGAGCTGTTGTACAAATTGCAAATGAAGGAATAAGAAAGTTGAAATCAGTTTTAGAAAAAGAATCCCTTCAAAATAAAGAGGTAGTAAAATGAAAAGTCAAACTCCTCTGATAAAGGAATTTACAAAAGGATTATGGGAAATAAATCCCGTCTTCAAACAAATACTGGGAATGTGTCCTACACTTGCAGTAACTGTTTCAGCAATAAACGGAATTGCGATGGCTCTTGCTACAACTTTTGTGCTTGTGTTTTCAAGTTTGCTAATATCATTGATAAGAAAATTGATTCCAAATCAAGTTCGAATTGCTGCGTACATTGTTATCATTGCCACATTTGTTACTATTGTTGATTTAGTAATGAAGGCGCAATTTCCGGATTTAAGTAAAGAGTTGGGTCCGTTCATTCCCCTGATAGTTGTAAACTGTATAATACTCGGCAGAGCAGAAGCGTTTGCTTCAAAAAATAATCCTTTGCGAGCTGTACTTGATGCATTTGGCAATGGTTTCGGGTTTTTAATTTCTTTATTTGTTTTAGGAAGCATTCGTGAAATTCTTGGTTCGAGAACAATACTTGGTTATCATGTTTTGCCAGATAGTTATGAAACCTGGTTAATTATGATTCTTCCTGCTGGCGCATTTTTAACCTTAGGACTACTAATGGGACTTGCTAATTTATACATAGAGAAGAAGAAGAACCTTGAAAGAGATGCTTTAATAGCTCAGTACAAAAGAGTTGGCAGAGAAGAAATAACTGATGAAGTCCTGAAAGGAGCAGGGGTTTGATTATGGAACTTTTTATTATTTTTATTTCAGCGGCACTAATCAACAACTTTGTTTTATCATACTTTTTAGGAATTTGCCCCTTTATTGGTGTATCGGGAAAAACCTCTTCTGCTGTATCAATGGGGATGGCGGTTACATTTGTAATGGTCTTAACTGCTGTAGTAAGCTGGCTTTTATTTAATCTAATTCTTGTTCCGTATAAACTTGAATTCTTGCAAACGCCATCATTCATCCTTGTAATAGCTGCGTTGGTTCAGTTTGTTGAAATGTTCATCAAGAAAGTAAGCCAGCCATTATACAGGGCACTTGGAATATTTTTACCATTGATTACAACAAACTGTGCAATACTTGGCTTGGCATTACTTGCATCAATGAGAAGTTATGGCTTTCTGGAAAGTATTGTGTTTGGAATCGGCGCTGGGGTTGGATTTACACTCGCATTAGTTATCATGGCGGGAATTCGTGAAGAATTGGATTTAGCAGATGTTCCCAAACCTTTTCGTGGTGCGCCAATAACTTTAATTGTAGCGGGAATATTAGCTCTCGCATTCATGGGCTTTGCAGGAATGATTTGAGTCTTGGGTGGTTGGAAGTAGAATGTGGGTTGTTGGCGTTTTGTCGTATTAATAAAAAATAAATTTTGAATTGTTTAAGGATTAAAAAATGATTTCACGTAGAAACTTTTTAAAGATTGCTGGTTTATCTACCGTAGCAGTTGGCTCTGGATACTTAATGGGAAAACTGACTCAAACATCAGAGCCGGTTCATTACTCTATCCACGGCTTTGTTCCTGAGGATGAATTAGTAATAAATACTTTGGTTAAAGCATTTAAGGTAAAAATCAAAAGCAATTCGGAACCAATTATTATATCTGATTCAAAATTGGGTGAGGTAATTACGAGATTTGATTTGGATATGAGACGTTTAAATTATTCTGATAAAGGAGAGATAACTTACACTCTGAAGAAATTAAATAAACCAATTGATTCGGATATTATTCTCAGCGATAAAGATAATTCCATCTACTCGTTGGATGATTTGAATCTTACAATTGGCAATCTTAGAAATGACTTAATCGGAAGAAAAGCAGATTACAACTTCACAGCAGAATATAGTAAGACTGATTTATTCTCAACATTATTTAAGAGTGATAAAGAGGAAGTGATAATAGAAAATGAAAAAGGATTAGCTGAAAGAATTTCTCTCAATAAGAATTACAATAACATAATAATTGGCGGACCGCAGGGAAAAACAGAACTCGAAATAAGAGACAAAATCGTGCGCGTGAATAAATCAACATGCAGACACGAAATCTGTAAACAAACGATTGCCCATGATGTTGGGAATATAATTGCATGCGCTCCTAATAAAGTTTTAGTGAGGATAGTATAAAAGCCATCACTATTTCTGACTTCGACATTCGTTGTTCTGTGTTCACTATTCAAATAGAATATCGAATAAAGAATAAGGAATTAAGAATGTAGAATTTTAAGCTAATGAAAAGATTCGTAGACAATATTAAACTTAAATTCTTTAAAACTCCCCTTTCCTTCAGGAGGGGGCTGGGCTTGTCTGCCTCTGACGGAGGATGGATGTTTTTGCCTGTTTTTGCTGGTTTATTTCTTCTCGGTTTTTTCTTCGCGCGAAGTGAAAAATCTGATATTCAAACTATCAAACGAACTCAGATTCTTATGGGAACTGTTGTTGAAATTCAAGTGAAAGACAACGATCGGGAAAAAGCAGAGTTTGCTATATCAAAAGCATTCGATGAGATAAAACGAATCGATAATTTGTTTTCTTCTTACAAACAAGATAGCCCAGTCTGGAAGATTAATAACGGCGGCTCGAATGCAGCCAAACTTCCCAAAGAATTATTGGAGTTAATAATTTTCAGCGATTCCCTCTGGAGAATTTCAGATGGTGCTTTTGATGTCAGTTTAGGAAATCTTATTGAGCTTTGGGGATTTAGTAGCGAACTTCCATCTGTTCCAAGTGAAGGAAAGTTGGCTGAAAAACTCACAGCATCCGGTTGGAAGAACATTCGACTAAAAAACTCTAATACACTTTTGCTTGATAAAAAAGTAAAATTTGATTTTGGTGCCGTTGCTAAAGGTTATGCTGTTGATAAAGCAATTGAATTGATTAAGCAAAGAGGAATTACTTCTGCCCTAGTAAATGCCGGCGGAGAGGTGAAAGGATTCGGAAATAACTGGGTTGTTGGCGTTCAGCACCCGAGAAATAGAAATGAAATCTTAAGTAAGTTAAAGATAAATGAAATGTCGATAGCTACATCGGGAGACTATGAACAGTACTTTGAACAGAATGGTAAAAGGTATCATCACATTCTTAATCCTGAAACCGGAATGCCGGCTAACGACTGCCAAAGTGTTACAATCATCTCCGAAGAAAATAGAATGGCTGATGCTTTAGCTACAGCAGTATTTGTCTTAGGTCCTGAAAAAGGGATGAAACTTGTGGAAAGTTTAAGTGATGTTGAAGCAATGATGGTTAATTCGAATGGCAAAACAGTATTCTCCAGAGGATTCAACAAATTTTTATTGAGGTAATAAATGGATTTGACTTTTATAATAGCAATATCAACTATGGGCGGATTGGGATTTCTATTTGCCGGTGCACTTGCAATTGCTGATAGAAAGCTGAGAGTATTTGAAGATCCTAAAATATCAGCAGTTAACGAAGTTCTGCCGAATGCAAATTGCGGCGCTTGCGGTAATGCCGGCTGTTATGATTTTGCAGTTAAAGTTGTAAATGGTCAAGCAAAAATAAATGGCTGTCCGGTTGGCGGACAAGAAGTTGTTGATGAGATTGCGCGCATCTTAGGAATGGAAAGTGCTCAAAGTGTTAAGCTTGTTGCAAGAATACTTTGCAATGGCGGTTTAACTGAAGCAGTGAACAAACCAAATATTGAATATCATGGACCTTTAAGCTGTTCGGTGCAAACGATTGTTGCTGGCGGTGAGAAGATGTGCTTGTACGGCTGCTTGGGCGGCGGAGATTGTGTTGATGCATGCCAGTTTGGAGCAATATTCATGAACGAAAATGGTTTGCCAACTGTAGTTGAAGAACTCTGCACAGGTTGCGGGCAATGTGTAGAAGTATGTCCTCGCGGAGTAATTGAAATTCATCCGGATGATAGAGAATTGTTTGTGTTCTGCAGAAACCA
>JBGSOQ010000042.1:0-31131 GCA_041739035.1 Ignavibacteriaceae bacterium
AAAAATAAAAATCGAAAAGAGCGAAAGTAGAAAGAAATTTTTCATGAAGTTACTCGTTTGTAAATTATTATAAAGTAACTTCGCGTGATTAAAAGTTTAGATAAAACGAATGGAAATTTTGAAAGACCATCGTTAATCTTAACCTTGCCGCGAAGGTTGATTAAAGCGATTTATGGCAGGTCTCCTGGCTTATCCTGCTGGATTGCAGAAATTACAGTTGCGCGACAGCGCCGGAGTTTCCGCCTGAAGCGGATCACCGGACTTCCCTATGTTTCCCGTTATTCTGATTCTAGTCAGAATCGGGACACCATAAATCAGTTCAAAAAACTAGCCTAAATTAAAAGATTAGTTTCAAAATCCAAAAAAGTATTCTTGCTTTTTTTATTTTTCGCTTAAATAAATATTGAGTTAGTAATTCAAATTTGATAAGTTACCAATAGAAAAAAATCTGATTTACTAAACTGGATTTTATCAATTTTTCATGATTGATAATAAATATAATTTTTGCTTATCTATGCTCAATTACAGGTTCAATTCGTCGTTTCACTCACCTAAAAAAAATACCTTGTCACTTAAAGGAGGACTCTAATGGGTTGGTTTTTCGAATTTATAGAATCATCCATCGGTAAAAAAATCACGATGGCTGTTACAGGAAGTTTCCTGCTTATTTTTTTAATCGTTCATTTAATCGGTAACATAACATTATTTTTTGGGCCGGGCGCATTTAACGGATATGTAAAAGCTTTAGATGTAATCAAACCCCTTATTAGAGTAGTGGAAGTAGTTCTGTTATCAGCTTTTCTACTGCATATGTTTAACGGTGTGCGTTTATGGATTGAAAATAAAAGAGCACGAGGGCTAAATTATAAGGTGAACAGTTCATCAGAGAATAGTGATGTTTTTTCTAGAACCATGTTTTTAACAGGCTCGATAATTTTCATCTTTCTCGTTCTTCATCTCGGTACATTTTTTTGGAGATTTAATGTTCACGATCCGACCGGTTTAGCAGACACGCATCAGTATTATGACATTGTTGTCAGCTTTTTTGGTTATTGGTGGTACTCAATTCTTTATGTGGTTGCTGTTTTTCTATTGGGATATCATATTAATCATGGATTTCAGAGCGCGTTTCAAACCTTTGGGTGGAATCACAAAAAATATACTCCTCTCATTAAAAAGATTGGAACCATTTATGCAGTCATTATGGCCATTGGATTTGCTTCAATGCCGATTTACTTTTTATTTTTTTGTGGAGGTAACTAATGGTTAAATTAGAATCGAAAGTGCCAGCTGGTCATATTTCCGAAAAGTGGACTAATCATAAATTTAATATGAAGCTGGTTAATCCTGCCAACAAAAGAAAATTCGATATAATTGTTGTAGGAACGGGTTTGGCCGGTGCCTCTGCTGCTGCTTCTTTAGGAGAACTAGGATACAACGTCAAAGCATTCACCTTTCATGACAGCGCACGAAGAGCGCATTCCATTTCGGCTCAAGGTGGAATAAACGCCTCTAAGAATTATCAAAATGACGGGGACAGTACATACAGATTATTCTATGATACTGTAAAGGGCGGAGATTTTCGTGCGAGAGAGGCAAACGTTCATCGTTTAGCTGAGGTTAGTGGAAATATCATTGACCAATGTGTTGCCCAAGGTGTTCCTTTTGCAAGAGAGTATGGCGGACTTCTCGATAATAGATCATTTGGTGGTGCCCAGGTTTCTAGAACATTTTATGCAAGAGGTCAAACTGGTCAGCAGCTGTTACTTGGGGCAGTTAGTGCTCTAAACCGACAAATTGATCTTGGCAGCGTTAAGCTTTTTACAAGGCGTGAAATGCTTGATGTTGTGATTGTTGATGGAGCGGCTAAAGGAATCGTATGCAGAAATCTTTTAACAGGGGAAATTGAAAAATATTCTGCTCATGCTGTTTGTCTTGCAACCGGCGGTTATGCAAATGTTTATTTCCTTTCAACCAACGCAATGAACTGTAATGCAACTGCGATTTGGAGAGCGCATAAACGGGGGGCTGTATTTGCTAATCCGTGTTTTACACAAATTCACCCGACTTGTTTGCCTTTGCATGGTGAGTCACAATCAAAACTAACTTTGATGAGTGAATCTTTAAGAAATGATGGGAGAGTTTGGGTTTCAAAGAAGAAAAACGACCTGCGAAATCCAAATGATATTCCTGAAGATGAAAGAGATTATTATCTTGAAAGAAAATACCCATCGTTCGGTAATCTTTCGCCAAGGGATATTTCATCGCGCGCTGCAAAGGAAGTTTGTGATGAGGGAAGAGGAGTGAAAGGCGGAGAAGCTGTTTATCTCGACTTTAATGATGCAATTAATAGACTTGGTAAGCATGTAATAGAAGAAAGGTATGGAAATTTATTTGAGATTTACGAAACAATAACCGGTGAAAATCCCTACAAAGTGCCGATGATGATTTATCCTGCACCGCATTACACAATGGGCGGTTTGTGGGTAGATTATAATTTGATGAGTTCAATTCCTGGTTTGTTTGTACTAGGCGAAGCAAACTTTTCGGATCACGGCGCTAACCGTTTAGGTGCATCTGCACTTATGCAAGGTTTAGCTGATGGATATTTTGTTATCCCATACACAATGGGAGATTATCTTGCAAGCTATAAACCAACTGTTGTTAAGACTGATCACCCTGAATTCGCTAATGTTGCAGCGGCGGTGAAAGATATGACAAATAAACTATTGTCAATTAAAGGCAAAAGGACTGTTGATGACATTCATAAACAGTTAGGCAGAATAATGTGGAATAAAGTTGGGATGGGTAGGAACGAGAAAGGATTAAAGGAAGGAATTGCTGAAATCAGACAACTGAAATCTGAATTCTGGAAGAGTGTTACAATCCCAGGCAGTGGAGATGATGTTAACCAAACACTTGAACGTGCCGGAAGGTTGGTGGATTATTTTGAACTCGGTGAACTCATGGCTCTTGATGCACTTACTAGAAATGAATCTTGCGGCGGGCACTTTAGGGAAGAGTATCAATTTGAAGATGGAGAAGCGAAACGTAACGATGAAGAATATTCTTTCGTTTCTGCATGGGAATTTGCAGGTGAAAGTAAATGGAATCTTCACAAAGAACCCTTGGAATTTGAATATGTGAAACCAGCAATAAGGAGTTACAAATAATGGAAGCTAAAAAGCTGAATCTTACATTAAAAATTTGGAGACAGAAAAATTCAAGCACTGCTGGTAGTTTTGTTGATTATTCCGTTCAGGTTTCTCCCGATGCTTCCTTTTTAGAAATGCTTGATGAAATTAATAACACACTTGAAGCAAAAAACGAAGAAGCGGTTCACTTTGAAAGTGACTGCCGCGAAGGGATTTGCGGAACATGCGGATTAGTTATCAATGGCAGACCTCACGGACCGCTTGCAAAGATTGCAACATGTCAGCTTCACATGAGAAACTTCAAAGATGGCGATACAATTTGGGTTGAACCTTTCCGTGCAAAAGCTTTTCCTGTAATGAAAGACTTAATGGTTGATCGTTCCGGGTTCGACAAAATTCTTTATGCTGGTGGATATGTTTCTGTAAATACAGGTGGTGCTCCTGATGGAAACATGATTCCCATTTCTAAAGAGGTTTCTAGTTTAGCGATGGATGCAGCGGCATGCATTGGATGCGGTGCTTGTGTTGCAGCTTGTAAAAATGCATCCGCAATGTTATTTGTATCGGCAAAAGTTTCGCAATATGCGCTTCTTCCACAAGGGCAGCCTGAACGTTATCAAAGAGTTGAAAAAATGGTTAAGGTAATGGATGAACTGGGATTTGGAAGCTGCACAAACACTTATGCATGCGAGGCTGAGTGTCCTAAAGGAATTTCTGTAACGAATATTGCTAGAATGAATAGAGATTTTGTGATGGCAAAAGTTAAATCGAAAACCGCAGAGGTTTGAATTTAAGCAGATTTTATGCACTTTAAGTCCCGAGTAATATCGGGATTTTTTATTTAAGTTTAGAAAAGAAAATAATCTTTAAAATTAAGGTTGCAGAAAATGAAATTTTATTTAACTGTTAAAATTTTGATTGTTCTAAGCTGCCTCGCTTTAGTTTCAGGATGTAATTCTGAATCCGTGCAAAGTAAACATGTTGTTAAATTTGCATCAGTTGGTCAGTCGGATTGGAATGCATCTGGTAAAAATTTTTATTTAATTAATTTATCAATGAGAAAAATTGACAGTTTAAGTGCAGAGATGAATTTAAAATTCACAATAAAGAATGCACATGGTTTATAAATTTCATCATTAGAACTACTAAAAATATTGAGAGTGAACATGTTTGAAAAAGAAATAAAATTTATTTGTGACTTTTCTCTTAATAAAATCAGCAAAGCCGGATCATTCCTGACGTTTGAAAAACTTAAGGGAATAGAGCTTCATCCTGCCATTCTTAAGTACATTTCTGCGGAAATGGATTTTCAAATTTATAAAGATCGTCAGGTTTTACTTCAAAAATCTGCATTTGATTATTCTGGTTCTGAAATATCAAAATACTTTAAGATGATAGCCCTAGAGATAAAAAAAACTAAACGGATAAGCGAGAATGAAATTATTGAACTGATTTCGCAAGCAGTTACTTTTAATTTTGATTTCACAACAAAACCAAACGAGACTCTTAAAAATTTCATCTTTAAGGAATCTGAAAGTCTCAGTCCTGAAGAGTTAACAATGAGCTTAGATTATTCTTACTTTTACAGATACATAAGACAAATCTTGATATCATATCTTGAAAAAAAACAGCTAATCACTATCAATAAAAAAGAATTTGAATTCCTTCTAGGCAAAATTGATTCTGAATTATTTCCAGCTAAAACAAATGAAATTATAGATGATTCTCTAATGAATATATCTGAGTTCTTTAATATTGGAGCAGTTCTTAGGAATCAAATACCAGCTCAGGCAATTGAGTTGTATTTAAAGGAAAAAAACTTAAATGATCATCTTTCTCGACTGGACCGCGCGATTGCAAAAGCACCAAAGGTCAAGTATGAGATTGATGAGATTAAAAAAATCATTTATTCCACTGGTATACCAGCGGAGGAAAAAATGGAAACTCAAAGTGAAAAAAAATATATTGATATTTCTGAGGATTTGAATCCCGAGTTGAAATCAAAGGTTAAAGGTGATTTACTTTCCAAACCGCCACAAGTAAATGAAACCGAAGAAATTGAACGTGACGAATTTGAGATTACAAAACCAGCCTCTGATGAAACAATCAATTTATCTGAAGAATTAGATATTGAAGAAGAAGTTGAAACAATTCCACTAGATCCGGATGAAGTAGAACAGCCAACTCAAACGAATAATACAGGTAAATTGAGCGCTAAAGCCAAAGGTAATAAGGATATAATTTCCTTTCTTACTGCTAAGGAAATACAAAAAATAATAAGTTCTATTTTTAACGAAGATAAAGAAGATTTTGCAACAACTATCGAAACAATTTCTGAGTGTAAGTCCTACGAAAAAGCTACAGAAATTCTTAAGACCCTCTACACAACCTATAATGTAAATCCATATTCACGTGATGCAATTCTGTTGACCAATGCAGTAGCTAAATATTTTACAGTAGCATAACTATGCTTATTGATCAGGCAGAAATTGAAGTTAAAGCAGGCGATGGCGGAGATGGTGCCGTAACATTCAGAAGAGAAAAGTACGTTCCAAAGGGAGGTCCCTCAGGTGGAAACGGCGGAAAAGGCGGAGATGTTATTATTCAATCCTTCAGTAACCTCAACACGCTTCTAGATTTTAAGTACAAAAGGAAATATTCCGCTGACGATGGATCCATTGGAGGAAGTTCATTAAAAGATGGAAAAAATGGCAAAGATGTTTTAATAAAAGTACCTGTTGGAACTATTGTAAAGGATTTTGAAACCGAAAAAATTCTTGCAGATCTTGATATGGAAGGGAAGATTTATGTTATTGCCAAGGGTGGTAGGGGAGGAAAAGGCAATAGCAATTTTGCTACATCTACAAATCAAGCACCAAGATTCGCTGAGGAAGGGAAAAAAGGTGAATCAAAAAAAATTATGCTTGAACTGAAATTAATTGCCGATGTTGGTATCGTCGGATTCCCGAACGCTGGAAAATCTACTTTAATTTCAGTTATTTCATCCGCAAAACCCAAAATCGCAGATTATCCGTTCACTACATTAGAACCAAACCTTGGAATTGTCTATTTCAAGGATTATAAAAGTTTTACCGTTGCTGATATTCCCGGAATTATTGAAGGCGCACATGAAGGAAAAGGCTTGGGATTAAAATTCTTAAGACATATTGAAAGAACAAAAATTTTACTTTTTCTAATTGAAATCACGTCTGAGAACATTGAAAATGATTTCAAAATTTTATTGAATGAACTAAAGCAATACAGTAAAAAATTAGCTGAACGCAAAAAGATTATAGCTCTCTCAAAATCTGATTTACTTGATAAAAAGGCTCTAGAAAAAATTTCACGCACTAAATTATTTAAACAGAATATCCCTGTCTTCACAATTTCGTCTTCCACAAATTACGGTCTTCAAGAACTCTTGAGCGCCATCTGGGGACAACTTGAGAATTTTGACAAAACCGCCTAGTTCGAATTGTTTTAGTCAGATTTACCTCAATTTTATAATTCAGCATTCACAATATTTTTATAAATTAACCAGCCTATTTTTTTATAAATTTCTTTTTCTCAATTACAAAAACTACAGGAGAAAAAAATGTATAAGCTTAATCATCATGATTATTATCGTCTTCCTTGGAATCTTACTGACAATTCAATCTCCTGGTTAGAACCAACTGCAAAGTGCAATCTTTCTTGTGACGGCTGTTATAGAAAGAATGAGAACAATAGTCATAAAACTTTAGAAACGATTGAGGAAGAATTGGATCTATTCATCAAGTTACGAAAATGTGATGGAGTGTCTATTGCAGGTGGTGATCCACTGATGCATCCTGAAATAATTGAGATCGTGAAACTTGTAAAAAACCACGGATTAAAACCAATTCTTAATACCAATGGATTAGCTTTAACAAAAGAACTTTTGCTTGAGTTGAAGAAAGCCGGTGTTTATGGCTTTACTTTTCATATCGATAGCAAGCAGGGCAGACCAGGATGGAAAGATAAAAATGAAATTGAGTTGAATGATCTTCGATTAAGGTATGCCGACATGCTTGCGGAAGCAGGGAACATTTCGTGCGCATTCAATTCAACAGTGTATGAGGATACAATGCACTATGTTCCTGAATTAGTTAAATGGGCTGAAAATAATATTGACAAGGTTCAGGTAATGGTTTTTATCATTTATCGCGCAGTCAATAATCAGAAAGTCGATTTCTATTTAGGTCCGAAGAAAATTGATATGAATCAACTAGTTTATAATGAAGAAGTTCAAGCGCGGACAGATATTCAAGCAAATGAGATTTATGGACTTATTAAAAACAAATACCCGGATTTTGATAGCTGTGCATATCTGAATGGTTCGGAGAAGCCTGACTCATTTAAGTGGTTATTAACGGGACGATTAGGTAGAAGAGGCAAGATTTATGGTTACATGGGAAAAAAATCAATGGAAATAGTCCAAATGTTTCATCATCTGTTATTTGATAGATATTTGGCTTATTCTTCACCATCTATGACATCAAAGGGAAAGAGTATACTGCTTTTTTCTGCTATCGATAAAAAATTGAGAAAAGCATTTTGGAGATACTACAAAAATCCACTAAATATTTTCAGAAAATTGCATTATCAATCAGTTATGATAATTCAACCCATTGATTTTCTGGAAGATGGAAGACAAAATATGTGTGATGGATGTCCCGATATTACTGTTTGGAACGGACAATTAGTTTGGTCTTGCAGGATGGAGGAGCAGTTGAAATTTGGTCATAATCTTAAAACTTATCCTAAGGATTTTTTGAATTAACGAATATCGTAAGTCTCATAATAGTTTGATTTTAAGGTAAAAACTTGATAATCGTCTTTGAAATCGAGGGCATTGTTTCTATATTTGCACTCCGTTTGAAAAAGGCGGGGTAGCTCAGTTGGTTAGAGCAGTGGAATCATAATCCACGTGTCGGGGGTTCGAATCCCTCCCCCGCTACATATAAATTTAGGAGTAAAAATGTATAGCATATTAATGATCTTAACAACAATTATTGCAATTTTTTTAGTGATTGTAGTATTACTTCAATCCAGCAAAGGTGGTGGTTTAGCAGGTACTTTAGGTGGAGCTAACATGGGCACAATGTTTGGAACTAGGAGAACAGCGGATTTCTTAAGTAAGGCAAGCTGGTGGCTTGGTGGAGCTTTAGGTGCGCTGGCCTTAGCTATCAACTTATTTTTTCTTCCAGGGCAATCCACAGCAGAACAAAGAGAAAGTGTAATTCAACAATCAGGACGACAAAATATTCCTCAAACACCAACACTTCCGCAGCAAACACCTACACAACAAAGCCCTGCACAGCAGAAATAACATGTATTCGAGAGGCTGTGTTATTAGCTATAAATTGTCAGTCTAAGCTTGTCGAAGATCCACAGTTTTAATTAAAATAACACACTTCGACAAGCTTAGTGTGACAGAAAAAGTTACTTTTGAGATAGCTTTTTTTCATTCAGTTAAAGAACAAAGCGCTTTTATAATATCATCCGCAATACTTTTATAGTATTCACTTCCTCCCTCTTGGTATTCAAAAATTATACTGACAATTATATCATCATTAACTCTTGTTTTTAAATAACCTGCTAATGAAGTAACCCCATTAAGCGAACCGGTTTTTCCGTGGAAATTATTTTCTGCTAAAGTTCCTGCCATCCGGTGTTTTAAAGTTCCGTCTACGCCTGCAATAGAGAGTGAATTATAATAATCATTGTAATTACTAATATCGAAATACATTATTTCTAGCAGCCCAACTATAGCTCCAGGGGTAATTTGATCAAATCTAGAAATGCCCGAGCCATCAACAACAGCCGTACCGGTAGAATAAATCCCGTTATCTTCGATAAAGTCAAGTATAGCTTGAGTGGAATAAAAAGCATTTCCTTGAGCCTGACTTGCCTCTGCTCCAATAGTCTTGAACAAGCCTTCTGCAAGGAAATTATCGCTATGTTTATTTATGAGTTTTATTAGTTGTCTTAGCTGTATGCCGGATTCGGTAAGTAATAAATTCTTTTCCGGGGTTTCACCAACCGAAGGACTTTTTTCAACCTTAATTCCGTTCTCAATTAATTTTGATCTTAAAATAGAAGCAGCGTTGAGCGGTGGATTCTCAACAGCTATAACAGAGGTTCTTATTCTTCTTCCTCTTCTCTTTTGAATTATTTTACGATTTCTATCCAGAGTAATTGCAGATATAGGCGGAAGTTTTACATTGGCAGTTTCATCGGCAATCCAGTCATCACGTTTGTAAACGTTATCAAAATATGTGTCATCACCAATTATTTTTCCGGTTATCTTGGTTATTCCATTAGACTTTATTTCTTCTACCATTTTCTCTAAATCGTATTGCGAAAAAGTGGAATTCCCAAATCCCTTGATGTAAATGTTTCCGTTGATTACTCCGTCGTTAATATTGAAATCATCTGTAAATATTTTGTTTGCGATATTAAAGTCGCCGCCTAAATTTGATAGGGCTACAGCCGTGGTGAACAATTTTGTGTTTGAAGCTGGAATCATCGACATCGAATGATTTACTTTGAATATCGTGTCTCTCAAAATGGGATTGTAAATTAACAATCCAACCTTTGTAGAAGCCGGTATTAGATTAAGAAAATCTTCAATTTGTTTTTTCAGTTCTTCTTTCGTTAAACTAAAAATCTGAACACTTAGCATTAAAAAAAGCAAAATGGACTTAAAAATCATTTCTTATATATTTTTATAGTTTGATAAATAATTTGTATTAAAAAAATAGAATCATATTTTTACATCGCTGTTTTAATGATCTTTCTAATCAAAATCAATTACCTTTAGAAAAAATCAATAATTAAGTTGCTTAAAAATAATAGTTACTTCAACTAAACACACTTATAATAAAGAGTACTAAATGGCTAAACATTATAAACCTGTAAAAGCATATGAAAATAGTGAATTTCTGAATTCATCGGATGCTCGTATTGTAAGAATACTCTCCGAATTTTTGGAACCTCAAAGTAAATTCCGTAAACATAAAATTATGGACACAATTGTATTCTTCGGGTCTGCAAGACTCAAGTCGAAGAAACAAAGTCAGGCTGAATACAACAAGTTCAAGGTGATGAATCCCAAAACACCAACTTTCGCAGAAAATTTGCGGCTAGCTCAACGTCAATTAGAAATGTCAAAATATTATGAAGATGCGGTTGAGTTATCTAGGAGACTCACGGAATGGTCATTGAATTTAGAAACTCATGCAAACAGATTTATTATTTGCACCGGCGGGGGACCGGGAATAATGGAAGCCGCCAACAAAGGCGCAAAGCTGGCTGGCGGATTATCAGTTGGTTTGAACATAAGCATTCCTTTTGAACAATTTGTAAATAAATATGTTACTAAAGATTTGAGTTTTGAGTTCCACTACTTCTTTATGAGAAAATTTTGGTTTGCTTACCTTGCAAAATGTTTGGTGGTTTTTCCCGGCGGTTTTGGAACGATGGATGAGATGTTTGAAATTCTGACCCTACTTCAAACAGGTAAAATCAAAAAGAAAATGCTGTTGCTGGTATATGATGAACGTTATTGGAAAACAATCATTAATCTTGATGGATTACTTGATCATGGTGTGATAAGTAAGGAAGACATTGATAATCTTTCATTCTGCAGTGATGTCGATCAAGCTTTTAATCTTATCAAAAGACATTTTGAAAAGTATTATTTGAAAAAAGGGGATATTGAGAACGGAGAGCCAAAACTGGAATTGAAATAAAAAAGCCCCGATAATGGGGGCTTTCAATAATTACTCCATAGGTCCAAACCTGTGGGCACGTCTTTGAGCTTTTTGTTTTTCCATACGTTTCTTAACAGAAGGTTTTTGGAAGAAACTTCTCTTCTTAAACTCTTTAAGAACACCGGATCGTTCGTATTTTTTCTTGAATCTTCTGAGAGCTTTGTCTATCGATTCATTGTCGCCAACGGTGATACCAACCAAACTAATTCACCTCGTTTCCTGGTTGCTGAATAAATGATTCTAATAAATTTTTATTACCGGATTTTTGGAATTCAACCGAAATTGAACTTCTGCCATCCGACAATATTTTTTTTGCTACTATTTTTCCGAAATCGTCCCAGCTTTGATGATAAATTGATTGACCAACGTCATAGGTTTTATCAGGAGAATACGTTACACATTCTTGATTTTCTATACCATCAAGTGAAACTTTTTTTTCTTTCACTTCAGTTTTAATGTCGATAATGGTTTTGTGTTTACATTTTTTGCATTTAGCCCAACGCTTATTTTCGTCTTCGTTAGGAGATACGTCTCCGGAGATTTCCATTTTAGTTACTGCATTACAAAAATTGCAGAAAGCTTCGACATTTTTAACTCGTGCCATACTATACCAATCTTAATTTATTGCTCTAATTTAATCAAGTAGTGGAGTATTATCAACCGCTATTTTCGGGGTTTTTGAGGAGTTATTACCAAAACGGGGCATTTTGCATATCTAATTACTTTTTCCGCTACACTTCCAAGCAATGTATGAAGTAATCCGGTTCTTCCGTGAGTTGCAATTACTATTAAATCAATCTTATGTTCTTTCGAATATTTTACAATTTCTTCGTAATCATTACCTTTTTTAAGTACTAGTTCAATATCAATTTCTTCGCTTCTGCCTTTTTTGATTTTTTTAACCGCACTTTCAAGGGATTTTCTGCCTTCTTCTTCGAAGGATTTTAGAATTTTTTCTTGAGAAAGATCAAGAGAACGAATTGCCAGAATTGGTGGAGTTTTTTCGAGTACGTGAAGCAGATGAATTTTTGCTTTGTATTGAGCTGCTAATTCAATTGCGAAATCAGCAGCACTTAATGAAGTGTTGCTTAAATCAGTTGGCAGCAATATATTTTTAACTTTAAACATTTCTATTACTCACTTAAAGTGAACAAAATAAATTTTCAATTTCAGTTTGTGAAGCATTGGAGACAATTGCGCAAATGTTATTATCCATTTTTTTCATCAAAGTTGTATGATTATCCTTTGTAGTAAGATAACAATTGCCTTCATCCAGATATTTTATCATATGTTCCGAGAGTTGTATCACAGTACTTTTATTTAAATATGATTCATCAACTTGAAATAGATAAACCAGTTTTCCCTCATCGTTAGTGTAAACATGATGGGCAAACTTTTCACCCCCTGCTTCTGAAACCACCGCTCCAAGAATTTTCCATTTCTCACATTTTGGTATTTGAGTTGAATACTTTACACCATTGGCAGCAAAAAAATTCTTAATATTATCTGCGTCATCAGTTATAATTTGAGGAGTTAACTTTCCAGCGAGGATGCTGTTAAAATTACTCGAAGCTTGAACAAACATATTTTCAGTACCGTATTGTTCATCAGCGAGATTTGGAATTTCCTTTTTTGAGTTTTGATTGAATACAAGAATTATGGCAAAAAAGATTAAAGCCAATGCCCCTGATATTGCAAATGCAGGTTTTGAAAATATTTCTTGAAGAAATCTAAGGGGTTGTGGTAATGTGCTTGCAGAAGGTAAAATTTGCTTAACAATTTTTTGTTTTACCTTTTCAGGAGTGGAATGAAAAACACACTTCTGCTTAACTAATGTTTTTGTAAAGCGCAGAATTTCATACTCCCACTTTAAATCGGGATTAGATTCTATCTGACGCTTAATTTCATCTTCTTGGGAGGCATCTGTAATTTCGCCATCAATTAAGCTAGTCAGTTGATATTTTAATTCGTTAGTATCCAATTTTATCTTCTAAAAATTCGGTTTAAATATATCCTTTTTCATTTGCGTATTTGTGCAATTTAGTAAAGAGCATTTTTCTAGCCCTATGTAACCTCGATCTAACTGTACCCACCGGACAATCTGTAAAGTCAGCGATCTCATCATAAGTAAACCCTTCAATGTCTGAAAGAATAATCACCGTCTTGAAATCATCTGGAAGTGAAGCAATGGCTGAGGAAATATCATCGTCCAGCAGATTGTCATAAATCTCTTTTTCAAGGTGAGCGCTGTCTGTAGATGAAGCTTTAATATTTTCGTAGAAATTCTCAACTTCCTCATAATCAACTTTATCCGGTTCCTTAGTCTTCTTTCTGTACGTATTAATGAACGTGTTTTTCATAATACGGAACAACCATGCCTTACAATTAGTTCCTTTTTCGAACTTATCAAAAAACCGGAAGGCCTTTAAAAACGTATCTTGAACAAGGTCGTTGGCATCGTCACTATCGCCAGTCATTCTTAGAGCAAAGTTGTAAAGCGCATCCATGTGAGGGAGAGCTTCTCGTTCGAATTCCTTATTTAATTCGTTTTGATACTCTAAAATGGCTAATAATATTGGAAACATATTTGGTTTTTCTTAAACTTTCGGATGGACTGGAATTTTCGTACCATGAATTATACCAAAAATATATCTCTAATCAAAAATTCTATCGTATGAGTGCATTATAAACATTGCCCAAAGGTGATTTGAGTCCTAATAAAAATCCGTTAATTAAGACATAATGAACTTCACCATTCTTCTTTATTACAAAATTCGGTTTACTGCCTAACAATTTTTGATCTGTATCATTTCCCTTGTTGTTTTTTAAATTAATATTTATCGGTAAGTCTGTGAAAGGTTTCTCTTTACTTTTTGAATTTAGGATAACATTTGTATAACCTTCTTTGTAAAGCTTAGCAAAGTCTATTTTTTTAATCTCTGTCATCGAGCTAAAATCTTTAGGATAAGTTTTTCCTTGATAAAGTTCATATCCATTCATATCAATATCTTCATGGCCAAAGAAAACGGAAAGATCACCTAAATCTTCGATGTTGGAAGTGAAATAAAATTCCTTTGCACCATTGAAATTATTTTCAGTTCGGTTTATTCCAACGTCAATAATATAATTCTTTCCAGCTTTTTTATATTTAAGATTTCTAAGAATTAAATCCATAATATAGTTTTCATTCTTGGGAATATGATCGTAGCTTTTTGTTGATTCATGTTTGTAAGATTTTGTGGCAATGCTATACAATGCCGAAACTAATGTTATAAAATTTATCTTTCTAAGAAATTGTTTTTCAATATCACCTTTCCAACCGCCCGTCTCAATTAGAAGAGTGCTGGTTCCCCATTTTTGAAAATTATCGCCGAAGGCCCTTGGTTCATAGTCATCACCGTATTTTGCAACATGACCCGGAATAAAATGATCTAAAGTGTTATAAAGCTCGCAAATTAATTTCATCGAGTTTTCTCTAACGCTGTCAATCGATTTTTCATGATCTAACGATGGTGCAAGAAATGAAATTGCTGCGGACTTAAAGGTGTTTGCAACTGAATATCTTGTGCTTTGATCATGAAGATTAAATCCAAAATCCGGCTTAAGCTTTTCAAATGTTTGTCTAAGTGTACTACCTTCAGGGGTCTGCTGTCTGTTAACATCACGATTTATGTCTATTTCAAAATCATTTCTTCTCTCATAAACTTCTGCACCATCAGGGTTTACCATTGGCATAAAATAAATTGTAAGGTTATCATAAATAATCTTTTTCAATTCTTGCAGGCCGTCATTGGCATGAAAAAAATTAAAAACATCAAAAAGTGCCATAGTAGCTGTTGGTTCATCGCCATGCATTTGCGACCAAAGGAATACTTTTGATTTTCCCTTTCCAATCGATAGAAGAAAAATATCACGCCCTTCAACGGATTCACCAGCCTTTTCTACATTAAAAATGCCAAGCCGTTTTATATTACTTATTAAAGGCAAAATATCAGCATGCTTAAATCGTCTATGGTTTAGGGTGGATTCGCGGTAAATCTCATAATTAGAGTATAAATTTTGGGCAAGATCGATGTTGATGTTTTGTGCCATTGTTATTTCAAAGCCGATAGTGATTATTAAAAATATTTTTTTGATCATTTCTTTTTCTAATTTTAGTTCATCGAAATTTATTCACTGTATACCATTTTAGCAAAAAGGATTTTACAATGGCCACAAAAGCACTGCAGATTGGCTCATCCATTCCAGATTTTGAACTTTTTTCAATAAATGGGAAAACGTATTCTCTTGACTCATTCAAAGATAAGAAAGCATTGATAATAATATTCAGTTGTAATCATTGCCCTTACGCTCAAGCGTATGAAAATCGAATTATGGCAATCCAAAAAGATTATGCCGAAAAGGGCGTAACCGTTTTGGCAATTAACTCAAACGATGCAGTGCAGTATCCTGATGATTCATTTGATGAAATGAAAAAGCGGGCAGCCGAGAAGCATTTTAATTTTCTATATCTAAGGGATGAAGATCAATCCGTTGCAAAAAGCTTTGATGCCGCACACACTCCGGAAATATTTCTTTTCAATGATAAAAGAAAATTAGTTTACAGCGGTAAAATTGATGACAATTGGCAAGATGAGAAAAAGGTCAAAACAAAATATTTGCGTGAAGCTTTAGATGAATTGTTATCCGGAAAGGAAATATCAGTTCCGGAAACTTTTTCAATCGGCTGCACAATCAAGTGGAAAGGATAACAATCGAATTTTCTAATACATCATGCCAATATTTATTGTAAGAAAAATTCCGCCTAATTCTTTTTTATATTTTCCGTATAAACTTTCGACGCCGTCGTCAAAAAGTCGTATAATATAATATCTAATGTTTAATCCAACTAAACTTGAGTTATCCAATCCAAAATTGCCGCCAAATCCAATGTAACCGCCCATTGCAAATTTGGATTTCGCTTTTCCAAAAGCATTAAAAAATTCTCTGTCATAAGGCGTTGTAACAACCATTGTTGGCCCTACGCCAAAATTAAAATAAGGACGAAGGTTGTCTGAAAGAACTTTTTCGAATATTCTATATTGCAAACCAAAATTTAATGGAAGAAGAAAGATTCTGTTTTTCTTTCCGTAAGTAATTGATTGGTAAGGATAATAAGGATCAATAAATTCTATTTCTTGCTCATCTTTTGCTTCAGAAATTGAAAAGTCTGCAAAGACAGTCAGTTTCTGATTTAATTGTCTTCTGTAAAAAAGTCCCATCCCAATTCCACCCTCACTAAACATAATATCCAATCCAAAAGAATTGTCCGGAAAAACCTTTAACGTCTCTTCTTCAGCAAGTTCACCGATTTCCTGAGCATTTAAGCATAGAAGCGGAATTATAAGGAACAGAGATAAAAATAATTTTTTCATAACTCACATATTTTTGTTAGTAAAGTTAGTTATCCATAAATAAATATCAAGATAAAAGTTTATGAATTAGAATGTCCTTTCCTTCCCTTATGGGGCTTAATAGAAAACGGATTTAACGGATTCAGCTAGAGGCTGACAAGTCAACAGATCTAAACAGAGACAATCTGTACTAATCCGTCTAATCCGTGTTCTATTTGTTTTATGATTATTTTTTTAGTTAGAGAAAAGATTATTTTAGAATATGATTTTAACTAAGAATTCCAGAACGTCTATTGATATTGATCTAGAAGTTGATCAAAAAATAAAGGCAGGGAAGCTTAATGAGCTTCTGCTTATCGTTCCCACAAATCGAAAAAGCCGTTATCTTAAAAAAGAATTAATCTCACTCTCTCCAGGAAAATCTACAGCCAAAATAAATTTGGAAACAATTGGTACATTTTCCACCAAATTGCTTTTCGATAATTTTGATGCGTCAACTAAAATAATAAGTGATGCTGCCGCATCGGTGCTGCTTAAGCAGTGTTTTCATGAATCGAAACTAAGATATTTTTCATACTATAAAAAAGATGTTCCAACCGGAACTTTAGATAGAATTAAGAATGTGATTTCGGAGTATAAAAAACACGGAATTACTCCAAAGACTTTGCTGGAAGAATCGAAATCGCTTGAAGGTTCGGAGAGAATGAAAGCAGAGGATATTGCTTCTGTTTTTGAGAAGTACCAAGGCAAATCTAATGAATTAGGGCTGAAAGAGATCGGAGATATTTATTTAACACTTCTTGAAACAAATAAAAATGAATTTGAGATGAAGTTCAGAACGCTTTATCCAAAAGTCGTTTTGATAATAATAAATGGATTTGATGAATTCACTTCCCCGGAAATTGAGATAATTACTCGTGCTGCCGATGTAAAGGATCTTGAGCTTTACATTTATTTCGATTACTATAATTACAATCACTCAATCTTCTCCCATCTTGCAAAGTGTTACAACAAATTATCTGCCAAAGGATTCAAAGAAATTTCTGACGAGTCTCAAGTTGTACTTAACGAATTTCAAAATACAGTGAGAGGTAAGCTGTTTAAGCCGAAAACAAAGGATAAAATAAAGCGGTTTGAAAAAGATTTGATAAGACTGAAAGCAGGGGATAGAGTTGAAGAGATTGAATTAATTGCAAAGGAAACTAAAGAACTTATACTAAATCATAATGTTGAACCGGATAAAATTTGTTTGGCATTTAATCTCATACAAAATTATTCCCCGATAATAAGAGATGTGTTTGCAAATTTTGGAATACCATTTAATCTCACCGACAGATATTCACTTAGCACTTCACCAATTATAATTGCGCTGATCAACTTTTTAGAGATCCTTGAGAACGATTTTTATTACAAAAACATTTTCAGGTCGCTAAGCTTAAACTATCTTAGGATTGCACAAATAGATTTATCGAACCTTCTCAAAGCCTCGGTTAATCTTAAAGTGGTTTCCGGCTATAAAAACTGGGTTGATAAACTTAGCGATGCATTACATCAGCCGGCAGTTTATGAAGACAATGAGCGGGGTATTCGTGATCGTGATAGAGAAGTTTATACTAAAGCTTTAGGCGACATTAACAAAATATTTGAACTGCTAAAACCATTTGCAAAGCCGCTAACTATTTCAGAGTTCAAAGAAGCTTTTTACAGTTTAATATTCTCATTCCAAATTCCTTCGCTTCTTGTGAATAGTAAAGATGATTCAACTGAAAAAAATATTAAAGCATTTGAAGAATTCACATCAACAATCAGTGAACTTCTTGAATTATTCCGGCTTGAATATAAAGACGATGAAAAATTCCCGATTAAGTTTTATCTGAATAATATTCGAACCGCTGTTTCATCTGCCCGGTATAACATTAAAGAAAAGCCCGGTTATGGAGTTCAGATAACGACTATAAACGAAATACGCGGATTGAAGTTCGATTATCTTTTCATTTCGGGTTTATGCGATGGTGATTTCCCCACCCGCTATGTTCCCGAGATTTTCTTTTCCGGTTCTTATGTGAAGAATGAAAAGCATCATCAAACTGAAGAACGTTATCATTTCTATCAGTCTCTATGCTCGTGGAATAAACGTTTATACTTAACTCATCCGGTTAAGGAAGAGAGAAGGGAATTGGTCACTTCAAATTTTCTTGATGAATTTTTATCGTTGTTTGCTGTAACTGAGAAATCCAATTTCAACTACCAGGATAATCTCTACAGTAAAGAGGAATTGTTAAAGTATATCGGGAAAGTTGGCATTGAGAACATCGAGAAAGACGAAGCCTTTAAAAACTTGGATATTGATTTCAAGACAATTAAACATGCAGCTGAAATTGATAAGCTGAGAACTGAAAATCCTTTCGGCGAATCGGAGCACACAGGATTTGTTTCTAAAAAGCTTTTGCCAAACAGCAAAGAGAAGTTGGAAGCGCTTAGAAACAAAGAGTACTCAATCTCTCAGCTTGAAACTTATGCCGCTTGTCCCTACAAATATTTTGCCGAAAGAATACTAAACCTCGAACCGATTGAAGAACCCTCCGAAGAGATTGAAGCATTGGAGATGGGAAGCTTATTGCATTCAATTCTTTATGAGTTTTACACGGAATTGCAAAAGAAAAAGATTGTTCTGCATACTGCAAGCGATAAGCAATTCCAGGAAGCGGAAGACTTAATATTTAAAATTGCTGAAGCAAAAGTTGAAGCGGCGAATTTTAATGCGGCTTTATCATTTTTTGAGATTGAAAAAATCCTCGGCATAAATGGAAAGCGGAAGAACTCAATTCTTTACAAGTTCTTAGAAGAGGAGAGAAATAATGATGAGGGTTATGTCCCCGAATATTTTGAGCTAAGCTTTGGAAAGATTAGTCAGAGTGGGGAAGAATTCAAAATAGGTGAAACAAAATTCCGAGGCAAGATTGATAGAGTTGATGTTGACCATTCTCAAAAGAGATTTAGAGTTGTTGACTACAAACTTGGCGGTAAAAAACCATCCACAGAAGATTTGTATAAAGGGCTATCTCTCCAATTACCGCTTTACATGTATGCGGCAAAGAAGCTAATCCAGGCGCAATTAAAGAAGGATTATGAACCAGCCGGTTCTGAGATTTATTCAATGAAATATCAGGAGGAAAAATTTGGGCGCCTGCCAATTAAGCTCAGTCGAAAGAAAACTACTGTAGAAGAGGATGCGGAACTAAATGACCAGCTAATAAATATTTGTCTTGAGTCGGTTGAAAAGTATGTTGTCGCTATACAGCAAGGGAAGTTTCATTTATCAATGCTTGAGGATAGAGAAACCAAAGTTTGCCAGTATTGTAATTTTAGAGCGATTTGCAGGATACAGGAAGCGGTGTAATCAGTTTAATATATAAAGTTAATCCTTTTCTTTTAGATGGAGTTAGTAGTTCAATGGTGGTTGGAGGTTAAGATAAGATGAAGAATAAGTATAAGAAAGATGAGTGTGGTTACGAGAGAAAAAATCATAAACATTTGCTGCTAGTGATTAACACCAAATGCGATCTAAGTATTCTTTGTAATTATTACCAAAAGCGGCTTCGAGCACCTTTTCTTCACGCTGAGCCTGAATCGTTTGCATCACAATAATGAGTCCCCAGATTATTAACAATATCGGCCAACCAATAAGAATGATGATCGCCAAGAGAAAGAGATCGAGAGTTAGATACATTGGATGTTGTATTTTAGAGTAAAGACCGGTCGTAACAAGTGCTTTCGCCTCAGGCATTACAGAAAATGATTTGCCAAGTTGACGCCGTGAAAGAATCATCAGTACAAATGATGGCAAACCGATAACGATAGCTATTATAATACGGGGAGTAAGCTTAAATGAAATTGCTAAAAAAGCTAGCACTGCTAAAACCGCAGCGCAAGTAAGTCTAAATACCAAGTGTCTCATTTACTTTCCATTGTCTTGTTAAAAAAATAATATCGTTGAAAGGAATCGATGCTAGGTGGACCAATCATAGGACTTATCACTCGACTATTTTCCAGTAGGAATCCTTTCGGATGACTTTGCCATTCCGAAACTCCCAAAGATCACAGCCTCGAACTTTCAAGTTAACCCCTGAAGTTGTTGTTCCAGTGAGCGTCCATTCCGACACTCCCATATCTGATGCGACCCAATGACGGTCATCTCCATAGTGGACATCAGGAATACCTTTGAAGCGACCGGCAAGAGCCTCGCGCACTTGATCTTTGCCGATGAAACGTTGTCCCCAGGGTTCAGTGCCTCTGGGAAAATCAAAAGAGCAGTCATCAGAGAAGAATTTCATGATCGCATCGAGATCATGGCGATTGAAAGCCTCAAGGATTTGTTTTAAAGTCTCGACTGTGATGGTCTCATCACTTATTTTATTCTCTATCTGTTGCGTCTTGTTCGGTGCGTTGATGTTGCTGTTATGCTTACCAGAGAACACAATTGCGCCCAGCAAGCCGCACACGACATACATCCCATATAGCTCATTCATTCCTGGTTCCTTTCTATAAGCAGTACTAGTTAGAATGCAAACTTGCAATCATTGTTTAGCGTACTGATCAGCAGTCATCACTTCAATTCCTATGAAGCGTTCGTTTCCCTCGACCCAAGCATCGTGACCTGGCGGTATTGTATATGATTCACCTGCATCAATGGTTTTATTTGTTCCGTCCTTGAGATGCACGGTCAGCCGCCCAGAAATAGCATAGCCCACATGGGATAATTGACATTGATCTGTTTTGACAACTGGTTTGATACAATTAGACCAACGCCATCCTGGTTCGAAGGTGAAACGGCCGATGGTGAATCCTTCAAGTCTAACGATCTCAACAAGGGTTTTATCCGGTGTACGAACTTCGTCGGGTGAACTGTGGGACTTCGATTCGAAATTGCTTACTGCAACTGGCGTTACCATATTTTACTCTTTTGATAGTTTGTAAATCTTAATTGTAAACTAGATTAAATCTATTCACAAGATAAAAGGAAAAACGAGAAGAATGTGTGAGTAAAATCACTTAAATGAATTTGCACCTTCGATGGGAAGAAAATTTTTAACGCCAACCAATTAAGCTTAGCAGAAAAGAACTTCTACAGAAGAAGTTGTAGCGTTGAATGAAGGATTAATAAAAATTTGTCTTGAGTCGTTTGAAAACTATGTTCCTGCAATTCAAGAAGGTAAGTTTCACCTATCAATGCTTGAAGACAGAGAAGCTAAAGTTTGCCAGTACTGTAATTTTAGAGCAATTTGCAGGATACAGGAGGTATCTTAAATAGGAATAAAAACATACAATTTAGGTCAAAAAAATCGCTTCAAGATAAACCTTATTTCACAAAGCGATTATAAATTCTTGACAAGCTAATTTTATTTTTTTATGTTTCATATGCCACTGGTTAAGCCGTGGTAATTTTTTTTTAAATTGCTGAATATTAACATGGGTAAGAGAAAGTTATGGCTGATAATAATTTTGTTTATCTGACAAAAGAACGCCTTGTTGAGCTTGAAAAAGAACTGCAGGAACTAAAAACGAACGGCAGAAAGGAAATCGCCTCAAAAATTGCTGAGGCACGTGCACATGGAGATCTGTCTGAGAATGCTGAATATGATGCCGCCAGGGAAGAGCAGGGCTTATTTGAATTGCGGATCAGCAAACTTGAAAATGTACTATCCCGCGTAAGAATTATTGATGCTTCGCAGTTTCCCACTGATCAAGTTCACATTTTATCTGTTGTTTCAATAAAAAATCTTAAAACAAAAAAAATATTTAATTACACTCTTGTTTCTCCAGAAGAAGCTGATTTTCAAGCTGGTAAAATTTCAGTTACGTCTCCGGTCGGTCAAGGACTTCTCGGTTATAAAGTTGGCGATAAAGTAA
Organism: Ignavibacteriaceae bacterium; assembly: GCA_041739035.1. Taxonomy (GTDB): domain Bacteria; phylum Bacteroidota; class Ignavibacteria; order Ignavibacteriales; family Ignavibacteriaceae; genus XYD12-FULL-36-8. The sequence continues at coordinate 22,255 of JBGSOQ010000042.1, forward strand.
AAGTCAAAGCTCCTGCAGGGTTAATGGAGTTCGAAATTTTATCAATTAAATAAGTGTCTTTCCAGTGACGGATGAATCGTACATAAAACTCGCCATCGAAATTGCCAAAAAAGGAGTTGGAAAAGTAAGTCCAAACCCATTAGTTGGCTGCGTAATCATTAAAGAAGAAAGAATTATCGGTGCCGGATATCATGAAAAGTTCGGTGGAAATCATGCAGAGGTAAATGCAATAAACAGTGCCAGGGAAAATCTTGAAGGTGCAACACTTTACATAAATTTAGAACCCTGCAATCATCACGGAAAAACTCCTCCTTGTGTTGATAAAATTATTGAGAAAAAATTCAAACGGGTTGTAATCGGCACTTTGGATATGAATCCCTTGATCAGCGGAGCCGGGGTAAAAAAACTGAAATCTGCAGGAATAGAAGTCAAAGTTGGTGTGCTTGAAAAAGAATGTATTGCTATGAATATTTTTTTCTTCAAGTATATCACAAAAAAAATCCCTTATGTCACCTTAAAAGCTGCACAGACTATTGACGGAAAAATTGCTGATCAGGTCGGAAATTCACAATGGATTTCATCGACAGCTTCTCGTCGGTATGTTCATTCACTTCGGGCAAAATACGATGCAGTACTCGTTGGAAGCGGTACGGTGCGTGCAGATGATCCTAACTTAACTGTACGATTAACTGAAGGCAGAAATCCTAAACGCGTGATTCTAGATTCAAAGCTCGAGCTAAGTTTAAATCATAAAATATTTACAGGAAATAACGATAAGAATCTAATAATTATTACATCCAAGAAAAACTTTGATAGAAAGAGAAGAATCAAAAAAATTACTTCTTTAGGGGCTAAAATTATTTTTGTTAAAGAAAATATTGATGGAAAAATAAATCTGAAATCTGCATTGCGTGAATTGGCGAAGAATGAAATTTCATCAATAATAGTAGAAGGCGGAAGTGAGGTCTATACTTCGTTTTTGAAAGATAACCTCTATGATAATATTATTCTTTTTATCAGCCCTAAAATTTTAGGAACAGGACTTCCATTTGTAAGTCATTTTGGAAAAAATAGTCTTAGAAATGCATCAAAAGTAAAGTTTGTAAATTTTGAGAAGATAGATGAAGATCTTTTAGTGGAATTGACTAGATAGTTCCCAAACCATTTTGCCGTTTACTCTTCTAATCAAGAACTCATTCATCACGTTTAATATTTTTCTTAACTTTACTAAAATAATCAATCATATTTATACGGGAGTAAAGCATGTTTACAGGACTTGTGGAAGAAAAAGGCGAATTGCTGCAAAAAATAAAAACCGGAGATGGATATCAATTTGTGATTAAAGCAGTCAATATTTGGGAGGATCTCAATATTGGCAGCAGCATCAGTGTCAATGGATGTTGTCTGACAGTCGTACGCAAAACTGACAATGCCTTTGCCGTCGATACCATTGAAGAAACTTTGAAGAAAACCAATCTTGGCTCCCTAAATGTTGGTGATAAAGTGAATTTGGAAAGGCCTCTAAAAGCTGATGCACGGCTTGGAGGCCATTTTGTGCTCGGTCATGTTGACACGAAGGGTGAAATTCTTAAAATACAGGAATTATCAAATAGTCACTTTCTTACGATTGGTTATCCGGAAGAATTTAAGAAATATTTGATTTATGTGGGTTCTGTTTCAATTGATGGTGTCAGCATGACAGTTGCTCAGCTCAAAGGGAATACTTTTTCGGTGGGAATTATTCCTTTTACCTGGCGGGAAACAATATTCTCCAGTAAAAAGATTGGTGATACTGTTAATCTTGAATTTGATGTGCTTGGAAAATACGTTGAGAGAATTATGTCAACAAAAGCTGGTTCCAACTAAATAGGAAATTCAATTTTCATAATCGTGAAAAAGATCGACGAAAAAATAATGCGCTTCATTGAAGAGTATGATCTCGTCAAACGGGGCGATAAGATTTTAATTGCTCTGAGCGGCGGACCCGATTCAATTTTTCTTTTTCATTTTTTATTAAAGTACAGTAAAAAATATGGGATTGAAATTGGAACTATGCATGTCAATCACATGATTCGAGGTGAAGAAGCCAATAATGATGAAAAATTTTGCAGAAACTTAAGTTTAAAATTTGGAATTGATTATCACACCGTAAAAAGGAATGTTCCATCATTTGCAAAGTTGAATAAAATATCAATTGAAGAAGCAGCAAGAGAAATTCGATATAAAGAATTGTTGAATGTTCAGAAGAAATTTGGGTATGATAAAATTGCAACTGCACACACTTGCAGTGATAATGCGGAAACCGTTCTCCTCAATTTGATTAAAGGAGCCGGGATTAAAGGTTTAGCTGGAATCCCAATTAAAAGGCAAAGTATTATTCGGCCGATTTTATCAATAAGTAAAGATGAAATTTTAGCTTATCTGAAAAAAAATAAAGTTAACTATTTGATCGATAAATCTAATCTTTCGAATGTTCATGAACGAAATTTTATCAGAAACGAAATTCTTCCTCAGATTGCAAGGTATCTGAATCCTAAGGTTGAACAAACACTATTTAAATCATCATTAGTTCTCAAAAAGCAATCCACAATAATTCAGGCTGCAATTAAAATTCTCAGTGAATTTGTGGTAGTTAAGAAAAAGGATAAAATTGAAATTAATACTAAGAAATTGTTGATGATTGATGAAAGCATTTGGGGTGAGATAATAAAATTTTCAGTTGATAGAAACTTTTCAGTTCAAATTTCGTTCAATGACTGCAGTAAAATAATTTCATTATTATCAAATCAGATTGGAAAGAGTATTAATATATCTAACAGTTTAAAAGCATTGAGAGAAAGAAATAATATTTTGATCTTTCACAATAATGTTGAAGAGAAAAGAGATTTAATTGAACTTAGAATCGGCAATTCAATAAAGGTCGGTGAGAAAATAATGAAAATTGAGTTTGTTGATAAGCATCTGATAAAATTTTCAGCCGATAAAAAGATTGAATTTATTGATGCTGACAAAGCAGTCGATAAATTTATTCTGCGATCATGGAAAGATGGTGATAGTTTTTATCCTCTCGGATTAAATGGCAAAAAAAATGTTTCCGATTTTCTGAATGATCAAAAAGTTTCCAATTTTGAAAAGAGAAAGCAGCTAGTTCTAACAAATAAGAAAAACATCGTCTGGGTTATTGGTTACAGAATTGATGACAGATATAAAATCACAGACAAAACTCGAAAGGTTTTAAAACTATGTCTGAAATAAACAAAGATAAAATTGTGGTTGGAGAAGAGGTATTCACAGAATATTTAAGCGAGCATACAATTCAATCACGAATTAAAGATTTAGCAGTAACAATTTCAAACGATTATAAAGATAAAGTTCCGGTGTTCATCGGTGTTCTTAATGGTTCATTTATTTTTATGGCGGATCTGGTTAAAAATGTCAGTATTAATTGCGAGATTGACTTCTTCAAACTGTCTAGCTATGGAGATGAAAAAATCTCATCCGGTAAAGTGACACTTATAAAAGAACTTAACTGCGATGTGAACGGAAGAGACTTAATAATTGTTGAAGATATTGTTGATTCGGGCTTATCTATAAAATTTATTGAAGAGCTAATTAACGCTCATCAGCCGACAAGTATGAAGGTTGTAAGCCTTCTGGTTAAGCCCAATAGCATTAAATATGATGTTAAAATTGATTATATTGGTTTCGAAATTCCAAGTAAATTTGTGATTGGATATGGGTTAGATTATGCCCAAAAATATAGGAATTTGCGCTCAATTTATATTTTAAGTTAATGATTTCTTTAAAATTCTTAGGAAAATGATTTAATAATATGGCTGATAATAAAAGCAATAAGAATTCGCCTCTAAAACCTGGCGGTTCTAATAAAGGTGATGATAATTTCGACTGGTCCAAAGTACTAAAATTAGTTTTTGGCTGGGGTGCGGTAATCGTTGCTGCTGTAATAGTTATGCAAATTTTCAGAACCGGGAATGTCAGTTACACTGAAATTCCTTATCCTCAATACGAAAAACTGCTTAATGACGATAAAATTTTAAAAGCAACAATAACCAAATCGGATATTAACGACTATTCCTTTAAAGCAGAACTTCGTTCAGAAGAAAAAATTACAATTAATAAAAAGGAAGTCTCTGTTAGGGAAATTTCTGTTTATTTACCGGAACCAATAATTAGAGATCAAGAAGCTATTTGGAAAGCGAAAGGAATTGATTATTCATTTGATAAAGAGTCCAACGAATGGCTAAATGTCATTCTTGGCTTTATCCCGTGGGTTATAATAATTGCAGTTTGGCTTCTCATTATGCGGAGAATGCAGGGTTCAACAGGCGGTACTCGAGGCATTTTTTCTTTCGGAAAAAGTAAAGCTAAATTGATAACACAGTCGGGTCTAAAGGTCACGTTTAAAGATGTTGCCGGTGCCGATGAAGCCAAAATGGAACTTCAAGAAATTATTGAATTCTTAAAAGAGCCAACAAAATTCCAGAAGCTTGGCGGGAAAATTCCAAGAGGAGTACTGTTATTAGGACCTCCTGGAACAGGAAAAACTCTCATGGCGCGAGCAGTTGCCGGTGAAGCTGGCGTCCCATTTTTCTCAATAAGCGGAGCAGATTTTGTCGAAATGTTCGTCGGTGTTGGCGCAAGCCGTGTTCGAGATCTTTTTGAGCAAGGAAAGAAAAATGCTCCATGTATAATTTTTATTGATGAAATTGATGCCGTAGGTCGACACCGCGGTGCTGGCTTGGGCGGCGGTCATGATGAAAGAGAGCAAACACTCAATCAGCTGTTAGTTGAAATGGATGGATTTGAACAAAACAGCGGTGTGATAATTATCGCTGCTACAAATCGTCCTGATGTTTTAGATCCGGCATTACTTCGACCTGGAAGATTTGATCGTCAGGTTGTTGTTGATAGACCTGATGTTAAAGGCCGTGAAGGAATTCTAAAAGTTCATACACGAAATATTCCTCTTGATCCTGCTGTTAAAGTTGAAGTTTTAGCCAAAGGAACGCCGGGTCTCTCAGGTGCGGATCTTGCTAATTTAGTTAATGAAGCCGCACTTTTAGCCGCACGAAAGAATAAGAAAAAAGTTGAAATGATTGATTTTGAGGAAGCTAAGGATAAAGTTATGATGGGAATGGAAAGAAAGAGTCTAATTATTTCTGAAGAAGAAAAAAAGATTACTTCTTACCACGAAATTGGACATGTTCTCGTAGCAAGAATGCTTCCCGAAGCTGATCCAGTTCACAAAGTAACAATAATTCCGCGCGGAAGAGCTTTAGGCGTAACCAGCTATCTTCCAATTGACGAAAAGCATACGTATTCCAAAGTGTATTTAGAATCAATAATTACTTATGCACTGGGCGGAAGAGCTGCTGAAAAATTAGTCTTTAAGCACTATACAACTGGTGCAGGAAACGACATTGAAAAAGCAACAGGCATTGCACGAAAGATGGTTTGTGAATGGGGCATGAGCGAAAAGCTTGGTCCCGTAAGTTACGGCGCAAAAGAGGAAGAAATCTTTTTAGGAAGAGAAATTCAAAAGCACAGAGATTACAGCGAACGCACTGCGATTGAGATTGATGATGAAATTAGATCAATTGTGAGTGTAGCAATGGACAGAGCTGAGAAGATATTGAAAGACAATATGACTTTACTCCATAAACTTTCATTGGAGTTACTTGAAAGAGAAATTCTCGATGGTGAAGAAATAGATGCTCTCATACGTGGTGAAGAATTACCCCCCATGAAAAGAAATGGAAGTGCAGAAAATGGTACCGAAGCTGAAGTTCCCGATCATGTTAAAAAATTATTAGACCAGAGGAAACCAAAAGAATCCATCTCTAAAGATGACGCAGGTTGATAACGGAACTATTCATTACAGAGATGAAATTCTTCGAAAATCAATTCATCTCTGCTCGCTCTCGATTCCTGTAATTTATTATTTCATACCAAGAAATACTGCCTTAGTTATTTTAGGAATATTGACGGCAATAGCACTATTCCTTGATCTCGGGCGTTACCTTTCCTCAGCAATTGGTAAGCTGTTTTATAAATTTTTTGGGTTTTTATTAAGACAGCATGAGCTTGATTATAAAAAACGAACTCTTACGGGAGCCACATATGTTTTACTTTCTGCCTTCATCTGCGTTCTTATTTTCCCAAAAGTAATTGTAGTAACTGCTCTCGCAATTTTAATCATAAGCGACACATTAGCTGCGTTAATCGGGCGGCGTTTTGGGAAACACAAATTCCTTTTTAAAAGTCTTGAGGGAACTTTAGCTTTTTTCCTTAGTGGAATAGTCGTTGTTTTAGTTTCACCTAAAATTGAATACCTTTTTTCTGAATATATGATTGGAATTGTAAGCGCTGGTTTTGGGGCAATAATAGAGAATGTGTCTTTTGGACTGACTGACGATAACCTTGTAATCCCCATTTCAATAGGAATTGCGATGTGGGTTTTATATTTGCTTTTACTTCCCGAATTAAATTTAGTTCTTCAAAACGTTGCGAGGTAATGATGAAAAATTTCTTATTGATATTGTTTACTTTTCCACTGTTTTTTTTGTCAGCTTGTGATACAACGAACAAACCGGCAAAAGGTTTGGAGGATGAGATTTATGTTGTTGCCGATTCATCGGAATATGAGGAACTGAGAGTTGCTTTAGAATCAACTTTTGAAAAAACAATTTACACACCTCAGCCGGAAAAACTTTTCACTCTTAAGCGAGTTTCTCCAGCTGAAATAGAAAAATACATGACCCGTAAGAATATCGTAATAGTTGCTCCAATGAATTCGAACTCGGTAGCATCCCAATTTATTAAAGCTATAGTTGACACGGCGGTCAAATCGAAAATTATGTCCAACCAAATGTCCCAGGTTATGAAATATAATCTCTGGGCAAAGAATCAATTAGTTGTTGTTCTGACCTCTCCAGATATGCAGGAATTGGAGTTCAATATCTTAAAGAAAAGTGATGATCTGCTCTATGCGTTTCAAAAAATTTCCGATGAAAGGCTTTCCCAAAGTTTGTACAGTTCTAGTTACGAAAAAAAAGATATTGAGGGAAAACTTCTTAAAGAACATGGCTGGGTTATCTATGTTCAGGCGGATTTTAGCTTAGCCATGAATAAACCTGAAGATAATTTTGTCTGGCTGAGAAGATCGCCGAACAGCGATATGGAAAGGTGGATTTTTGTTCACTGGCTTGAAAATGCGACTCCAGCATATTTGAATGCTGACTCTATCCGAACAATTAGAAATAAAATAACTCAAAAATATTATCAAACCTCAGATAACCAATCCTATGTAATAATTGGAGCGGAATATCTCACAACAAATGAAGTTAATTATAAAGGAAGATATGCTCTGTTAACGCAGGGTTTATGGGAACTAAATACTAAAGGTATGGGCGGTCCATTCATTAATTACACTTTTTTTGATGAGAAGACTAAACGGTTATACATGATAGATGGCTCTATTTATGCCCCGAAGTACTATAAACGAAATCTTATTCAGCAAGTTGATGTGATACTGCAATCTTTCATGACTGAGAGTGAGCTTACCGCAGATAGAAAAGAAGATTTACTGGATGCAGTTGAGGATTAACGAAATATCTATTTCAATCATCTTTAGATAATTGAAAAATTTTTGGTTCTAAACATTAACATAAACTTCCGAGGTTTGCATCGTCTTTGCATTACAAAACCTCGGAGGTTTAAGAATGGTATCACTCAAATGCCCTCATCAATTCTGGTGACAGCTTATAGTCCGGCAAATCACTTCTAATTTTATTTATATAAACTTTTGCCCTATCTTTTTTATCAAATTGTATTTCATAGATTGCTCTTCTTGCAAGCATAGAACCGACTTTATCCTCAATAAAATTAACATAATAATCTCTTCGATCCGGAATTTGAATTTTGAATCCAGGATTTTTTGCAGGAATATATTCTTTTGTTTTTACAACTTTGAAGAGGAACAAATCCGGCACTAAATAATAATCCTGCGGAAGGGAGAATTCTCCCTTTTGCATTTCATTATCAACCATTTCCGGCGCGAGGTAAATGTTGTACTTATCAATGTTTACGGAAATAAGCTTAGACATGATTTGCCTGTACAAGCTTTCAAGCAATTGGGCATTGTAGTTTTCACTTCTTTCAAACGGTTTGAGAGCATCGAGAAACATACTCACTTCATTTTCTAATCCGGAAAAGAGTTCGGGATAACTTCGTTTAAGCTGATTGTAATACCATGAACGTCTAAGTAATTCTTTGTCGATAACAGTCACATCTTTTCTCAAACTCTCGACATTTTGAAAATAGTATGAGGCGGAAACGAAAAAATCCCATTGATAACTTAGCACAATAGATTTTTTCTGCATGCTGTTCATTAGTGATTTTGTATAATCCTCAAAAATTTGAGTGTTTGATTGATCTACTTTCTTAAAATTGAATGACGCAAAAATTAATGTTAGAATCAGTGAGGTTATTATCACAAATAAGTTTTTATGATTTGAGAGTTTCAAAACTGAATGGAGCTTAATTATTCCAAATGCAGAAAAAAAAGCAAGAGAAATGTGAGCAAGTAAAAAGTAAGAATCAATATCCACAATGTCGTAATTTATTGAGTACAATACTGTTGATGCGAACAATACCATTAAGAAAGTAAACAGTTTTTTATAGTATGAGTAAGTAAATAATACTCCAATTATAATGGGAATTAAAGCAATATTAAATTCGTGTGTTAACGAAGAAAAGAAATAAACCAATTGTTTTTTTGCAGCTTCCATTGACGAGAAAAGCCAAACCTGATACTGTTTTCCGGAAATGTGTCTGAGAATTCTCTCCAAATCAATA
>JBGSOQ010000389.1:0-1902 GCA_041739035.1 Ignavibacteriaceae bacterium
TTTCTTCTTGAGCTTTCTTCTCGGTTTGCGATTTGGATGACGAGAAGAAATTAGTAACCTTGCTGTAAAAAGTCTTGAACTCGAGCTCCAGACAAAGCGGTTTTAGTTTATCAAAATCCGGAGGAGTAAGCTTTGCGTGTTCAAAATCAAACTGAATTGGAACATTGCAATTTATCGTGGCCAGCCGTTTTGAGAGGAATGCGTTTTCTTTACTTGTTATTAATTTATTTCTCAGAGATTCTTTTTCAATTTCATCAATGTGTTTGTAAATATTTTCAAGCGAACCATATTTTTGAATTAGCGGAGTTGCGGTTTTCGGTCCAACTCCAGCAACACCGGGAATATCGTCTGATGCATCACCAACAAGCGCGAGGTAATCTACCATGTGCTTCGGTTCGAATCCGTATTCTTCTTTTACTTTTTCTACATCGAACACTAAAAAATCATCGCTGCTTTTACCAGGCTTGAGCACTTTTACTTTATTGTTGACGAGCTGGTTCATATCTTTATCAGGTGTAATAACATATGAATCGTAGCCCAATTCCTTAGCTTCACGCACAGCAGTTCCAATGAGATCATCAGCTTCATATCGTGGGAGAATGTAGAGAGGAATATTCATTGCTTCGATGATCTCCTTGATTCTTCCAATTTGAGGAATCATGTCGTCAGGCATTGCGAGACGAGAACTTTTGTACGCCTTATATTCTTCATGTCGAAAAGTTTTTTCCTTTGAGTCGGAGGCAACAGCAAGGTAATCCGGTTTTGTGTCTTCTAATATTTTTATGAGCTGGCTTACAAATCCAAATACAGCAGATGTTGGTTCGCCTTTGGCTGTAGATAGCGGGCGGCTGATGAATGCAAAATAAGCCTTGTAAGCCAAAGCCATTGCGTCTACGATAACGAATTTTTTAGGCATATAAAATCTTAAGTGGTTTTAGAATTATTTTTTCTGTCGTGGTATTTCCAATAAAAATAAATTGGCAAACCACTCAAAATTAGAATAGAACCCATTGCTGCATCTTGTGTGTCTGAGACTATTGAGTTTATCAAAAAAAGAAGAGAGAAAATCACAAAAATTGCAGGCACTATTGGATATCCCCAAACTCGGTATGGACGATGAACATCGGGCATCTTTTTTCTAAGAACAAAAACACCAGCAGCGCCAAGCATGTAGAATAACCATGCGGCAAAAATTACATAATCAGTAATTGTATCAAATGAACCTGATAATACAAGAACACATGACCAAATTCCTTGAACTACCAATGAAACATGCGGAGTTCCAAATTTTGGATGAATTTTTCCAAGAGGGGAGAAGAACATTTTATCTCTTGCCATTGCAAATTGAACTCTTGCAGTTGCCAGAATGCTTCCATTAAGTGCACCGAATGTAGAAACTACTACAGCAATTGAGATTATCGAAGCACCGTTTACTCCGAAAATTTTCTCGGCGGCAGTTGCGGCAACTAATGGAGATTTTGAAATTACATCAACCGGTAGTACGTAAAGAAATGCAATGTTGATTAAAACATAGACAGCCATAACGATTAAAGTTCCATAGAGCAAAGCTAATGGTACATTCCGCTGTGGATTCTTAACTTCTCCCGCGACAAATGTAACATTGTTCCATCCATCATAAGCCCAGAAAGCACCTGCTAGTGCTAAGCCGATCACGGATATAATATTTGTCATCGTTTCGGTTGGAATATGAAAACCCGAGTAAACATTAGCAAAACTTCCTTGTCCGAATGTAAATAGCAGAAAGGATAAAATAATAATTGAAGCTATTTTAATAAACGTTACAATGGTCTGTACGATTCCTCCAAATACAACTCCCAAATAATTCACTCCGGTTAAAAAGAGTATGCAAACAATTGCTACCGCTTTTGTTCCGAAATCAAG